>NZ_QNQN01000061.1:0-137389 GCF_004103285.1 Pseudoalteromonas sp. A757 | reverse complement strand
TCAAACACGGTCATGGCTTTGCCTTTTAAGGTCAGTAACTTGTCTGCAAAGATGTTGACGTTACCACTTGAGTCAATACTGATTTCACTGCCGCCATTGGCAAGGGTGAGGTTGCCAGAGCCACTGCCTTTAATCGTGATATTACCTTGGCTTTGAATGATTTGACTTCCCGCGGGAGCGGTGATGGTGAGGTTGTTGTCTGCCTTGAGGTTTATATCGCTTTGGATAACATTGCGATGGCTGCGACCCGCCTTAAGGGTGATATTTTGTTCGGCGCTGACGTCAATTTGATTGGCGGTGACGTCTAGGTTGGTTGCTGCATCGGCAATGACTGACTTTTTACTCTCCAGTGCCAGTTGTTGTTTGGCGCTGGCGATAAAGGCTTTATTGGTGAGCAGTCGAATTGCACTTTTAACACTGCCAAGTTGTATGTCTTTGGCTGCAAAAATATTCATCGCACCAAGTTGTGCAAGCCAGTGAATATAAGGCTGCTTTTTATCCCCATGTAACACTAAGTACTGATTACTCGCTAAGGTTTGCAGCACAATATGCGGGGTATTTAGAGTGTCATCAAACATCAACAGGTTTTGGCCGCGAGAGCACAACACGTTTTGGGCGTTATTGGCGCTGGTAACAACGGATGGTTGGGTATCGTTAAGGGCAAAGCCTAAAATATAACTTTGGTCAGGGTCGTTGTTCATACAACCGATGAGCACATTACTGTCTGGCAGGAGCGGAAAGTGTAACCCCGTCGGCTGCTTTTGGCCGCGACAGGCATATTGTGTGAGGCGCTTTACTGATTCAGTGACTTGACTATCAAAATGTACTTGCGTGGCATATTGCCCTTGGGTATCTAGATGAGGATTGGTCTTTGACCCCGACAATGAACGTACCGTGGCGGTAAACACCATCGGCTTGGGACTATGCTCTGGGGGAGTAATACGTATTGGCACACTCCGAGGTACACACACCGACTCGCTATGATACGCAACTTGCTTAGGGTCATTGGCACTGCCTTGCTTATACACCTGTTTACTGCGAATACAGGTATAATCGCCACCTTTCGCTGTGCCCAATTTACCATTTAACGAAAACGAATAACCGGCATTGGCTTCGGCTACGTTGCCTACCAGCGTGACTTCATTTTTACCTTGTTGATAGGCAAGCTCGAGATTGCCGGTGCGCTCAAATTGCTCAGCGGGATTGTGTGCCGCAGGTTCAAAATAGCTGCGCTGCGCCGAGCTGACGGAGGTAGGCGGATGGGCATTTACATGCACTTGGGAGCCACCCATTCTAAAGCGATGGCGACTTTGGCACTGCGTAAACCCGACAAAGCCGGTTTTATGCTCGTGAACCAGACCATCTTTATCTGTCACCGATAGCAAGCCTCGCTCAATATAGGGGCTTGCAAGGTTCCCCTCGGCAATCACTATCGACTCAATAAAATCATGGCATTCAAACCAATAGATTAAGCCGTACTTTGCTAAGAGTCGGGTGAAAAAGGTGTAGTCGTTTTCTAGCGCTTGTACACACTGCGGTAGCGTGGGTAAGTCTTTAGTGACTCGCCATTTTATCCGGTCTTGTGAATAGCCGGCTTTTTGTATCAACTTATTGAGGACAGACTGGACATTGGCTTGTACAAAGATTTGGCTTTTTTCTGTTTGCTTAAGTAACTCAAGGCGAGGCTTTAAAATTACCTCTGCACCACAGGTATGCTCAGACACAAAACCAGATTGGATATCAAACAAAGTCCCAGTGAAATACGTTGATATTGCATCTGGTGACTCAATTTCAAACGTGAGCATATTGCCGACAAGTAATTCATCAGCCAGGTCAAATTGGGATTCTAGGTTCGCTTTGAGTAAAAAGCCGCTATTGATACAAGTCGTGAGTTCAAAATCGACGACATGTACAGGATGGTTAGTACCATACACCACAATCCTTGTTTGCATTTTTTATGTCCACTGTTGTTGGTTAAAGCTGTGCCACCAATACGCGGTACTACTTCCTAGTGTGCTGCAATTGGTTTTTATTTGTGCGCTATTGTTACATAAAAGGCAAGCATTTTTAACTCATTTTTTTTATTCAGCATTCGAATGGTTATCTTTTGGCATAACGGATGGTTTTGAAAACGCCTCCCCGAAATCACACCGAATCCTCAAATCCAAGTCGATATATAATATAGCGTTGTGGGAGGCGGTTTACCCGCCGAGAAGTATGTTTTTCGAGTGAAGTATTGCCTCTTCTTTAGGCATCAAAGAAAAGTAAGTTTTAGTCTATGGATGGGCGTCGAAGTCTGTCAGGAGGACGGGCTGGCTTTACGGTAAATTTCGAGCTACCAGCCGTTAGCAACATAAACCTCCATGTTTAATATCAAAGCGCATCCATGCGCTCCTCGTTCATTCTTTCTAAACGACGAAAAAGAACGAACCAAGAAAACGTCGCCCCAGCATCACACTCAATCCTCAAATCCTAAGCCGATATAGTGCAACCGTCTTGTAAGGCACGTCCCTGTGCCAGACAAGACTTGGCCGACATCCTGTCGGTACATTGCATATCGGCTTATGCTTTTCGGGTGTGATGGAGGGGGGGGGGAAGGTTGCCTGTGAAATTTCCACTTTCTTATTAGCGATAGAGTAGTTTACAAGCTCAAAAAATTGTGGCTCCAGCCTCACAGTGCAAATAGTGTTGTAGGAGGCGATTCACCCGCCGAGAAGTTATGCTTTTCGGGTAATGAGGGAGTGCCTTTTCTTTTGGCGTCAAAGAAGCCCATGGATGGGCTTCGAAATCGGTCAGGAGGACGGGCTGACTTTACGATACATTTCGAGTTATCAGCCGTTAGCAACATAAACCTCCATGTTTAATATCAAAGCGCATCCATGCGCTCCTCGTTCATTCTTTTTAAACGACGAAAAAGAACGAACCAAGAAAACGTCGCCCCAACATCACACTCAATTCTCAAATCCTAAGCCGATATATAATACCAATTGCACTAAGTCTCCAATCAATTTGAAGGGTGAAATACCATATTAGCGTCGTTAAAAATTTCTCATTTAGAACAACTAAATAGCAAAATTTTTGCCTAGCTACTAAAGCTATTTCTCCGCTTCAAATTGCTCATTTACCTAATACAATTGGTATCGCAACCGTCTTGTAAGGCACGTCCATGTGCCAGACAAGACTTAGCCGACATCCTGTCGGCACATTGCATATCGGCTTATGCTTTTCGGGTGTGATGGAGGGGGAATAAGTTGCTTGTGAGATCTTCCAAGGTTTTAGCCGTAAAGCTGCTGAAAGTATTGTAAAAACTATCAGCGTAGCCTCCAAGCTCACAGTCTAAATAGTTTTGTGGGAGGCGGTTCACCCGCCGAGCAGTTATGTTTTTCGGGTGATGAGGGAGTGCCTTGTCATTAGGCATCAAAGAAGTCCATGGATGGGCGTAGAAACCTGTCAAGAGGACGATCTGATTTTACACATAGTCTCGAGTTAATGTTGAACTTTACTGACTGTGGAGCAATCGTATATTGCTCCACATTTAAGTCATTCAGCTAGTCATCTAGCTTTACGGCTCCCGCTATCCTGTCTATTTTCACCGAGCCTGAGCCTGACTCGGTAATGGTCAGAGAACCTGCATCTACCACACGGATATTTCCAGCACCGTCTTCTATTTGAACATGGCCCTTCACTGCTTCGATATCCGTATTGCCCGAACCATCAACGATAGTGACATCGCCTTGGGCGTGACGCACACGAATGTTACCGGATTCATCATCGATTTTAATATTATGTCCGCCTTCAACAACTAGTGAGCCAGAGCCATCGGTGATATCAGCGTTGCCGCTAAAACCGCGAAGGGTTAGATCGCCAGACTCATCTTCTATTTTGATATCCGTGCCGCCAGCCACATTAATATTACCCGAGCCATCCTCCAACCCCAGTGTATCGATCAACCCCTTTATGGTTATGTCGCCAGAACCATCGTCGATAACGAGTTGCTGGACGTTAGTGACATGGATATTGCCACTGCCGTCATCAATTTCAGCACCTTGAATATCTTCTAATGTGATATTGCCAGAGCCATCATCTAGCTTGATAAAACCTTTGATATTTTTGATGGTTATATCACCCGAACTGTCATCAAGTGTTAGTGCGAGCTGACTTGGCATGGTGATGATTAGGTCAATTCTAGGGCTGTTATTACGATACCATTGTACACCAGAACTTGTATCAGAATCGGCTACCAATATGGCGGTATCACCTGACTTTTCAAGGGTAAGTCGATAGTTCTCCGTTTCTGTGGTTAACACTGAAGCTTCCACTTGGATCTCTTGTTGGTTGTCGTATCCAATGATTTGGATATTACCCGAGGTGGTATTTGCATCAAGTTTGCTTATCTCTGCAGCGCTGAGCTGTAGAGATTTATGGAGTGTTTTGGTTGCCGCTGCGCTTGGAGAGATATGTACGACACAGCCAGATAAAAGGCTAAGGGCGGCTAAACTGGTGAAAAGCTTTTTCATTTTTGTTATTTTCCGTAGTGATGATGACATAATGTTGTCATTCAGCAATAGTTATACCATAAATAGTGTCTATATAAATCAATGAGTTAATAAATATTGATACTCAAGGTTGGTCAAAATAGCGAAATCACATAGTGAGCTGAGCCAAAAGTTTGCAGATATGACTGTCATGTGGTTGTAAATTCGACAGTGTAGTCTGGCGCTATTGCTTGCTTATTTTTCTGACAGTGCAATGAAAGACATGACCAAGAAGACCGAGCTACACGCTGTCAATCCGAAATCATTCGTTGATAGTCACTGTAAACCAGACGCTGCAGTCTTTTTAGGAGTTGGAAGTGCCGCCAGCGCTGCAACTCTTGGGTGTTCTACCTGCGTATTGACCCATAAAGGCTTACCTTGGTTATTGATAGATTGTGGCTTTAATACGGTGTCACGCTATAAAAGCCATTTTGCATCATTACCCGATGCTGTGTTTATTACTCACCTTCACTATGATCATGTTGGTGGATTGGAGCAGCTTTACTTTCAGGCTGCATTGAGTCAGCACCAAGTCACATTATACGCTCCAGCAGAGTTAATCGTTGGGTTGTGTAACATGCTCGCCTACACCGGACTAAGCGAGGGTAACTGTGGTGTTTGGCAGGTCTTTCGTTTATTTCCAGTTTCTGAAAGCTTTCTTCATCGTGGGCAGCGTATACACAGTTATGCCGTTCGTCATCATGAGCCCAACAGTGCTTTTTCGTTACACCTCCCTGGTAGCTTGTTTTACAGTGGTGATACTAAGGCTATTCCTGAGCTACTCCATCACCATGTCAGTAACGGCGAGGTTATTTTTCATGATTGCGGTCTTGCAAACAACCCCAGCCATTGCTCCCTTGATGAGTTGTTGACGAGCTATCGCGAAGACATCATTAAAAATATTTGGGTCTATCATTACCAGCATCAAGAAGATGTTGTGAAGTTTGAACACGCAGGACTCAAAGCAGCGATTGCTGAGCAGTCGATTACGCTTTAAGTTTGCGACTGAGAAGTTAAATAGGCTTTTAATTCTCGAACAAACTCGCTACCGATCTCATGGTGTATCGCTTTTATTATTTCGGCGCACTCCGTAGTGTTGTTATCAAGTGCTGAATATTCTAACGCCTGTAGATGCTCAGCTAGTACCTCTGCCCCCACTGCTTTGGCGGAGGTTTTGAGGTAATGGGCTTCGTCTTTTAACGCTTGAAAAGCACGTGTTTGGTATGCCTCTTTAATCTTTGCGCAGCTCGATTTCGATTGCACCAGAAAGTCGGTGTAAAACTTTTTTGCTGTGGCAAAGTCATCACCAATTAAGTCGATAAGTACCTGAGGGTTGAGAGTTTGACTCATTGTGTAAAGTCCATATCTAACCATTTACCTAAAGTGTTTTTGAGCTCTTGTAGCCGCACAGGTTTGCTAACATAATCGTTCATGCCACTGTCTAAGCAAAGCTCTTTATCCCCTTTCATCGCAGCGCCAGTAACAGCAACAATAGGAATTGCACTGCGCTCTTCTTTGGACTCAAATGCGCGAATTAATTTAGCCAATTCATATCCATCTATCTCTGGCATATGACAATCGGTTAGTAAAAGCTGATATTGTTGGCTTTTATACATCGCCAAAGCCTCTTTGCCGTTATTAGCGATATCGCAGGAAACCCCGAGTTTAGAAAGTTGTTTGACAATGAGCTTTTGGTTAAAAGGATTGTCCTCCGCAAGGAGTATATGCTGCTTACCATTAGTATTCGTTTTGTCATCGCTTGGGCTGGAAGCTTTATCGTCTAGTGAAAGTAGCGCGTCCAGCTCACTGAGATCGTTTAACTCACCTAAATCAGTCTCATCATCTTGTTGGCTGGCTTTAAGTTTACTTAGTAATTGGCCGATTGAGTATTGAGTCTGTGGTGTAATTGGTTTTGATTTTTGCGTCGTTAACGCTTTGCTGGTCAAGTTAGCAAACGCGCTTTCATCAAAAAACATTAATTCTGGAATAGGTGAGAGTATTTGTTTTGTAGAGGCTTCGGCTTGCGTTGTGAAAACGCGAATAAGTGCAGCGCCGTCAGTTTCTTTGATTTCATTAGGTGATTCGACGATTTTGAGCTCGCTGCAAAAATGCGTGCAGGCATTATACAGTTGTGTCAGTGCCAACGAACTTTGCCAACAGGCATCACTAAGCCAATAGAGTGTATTAAATGGCATGTTGGGCTGCTGTTGCGTCCTCGGACACCAAACGGGAATGGTAATGGTAAAAGTTGAGCCTTCTCCAGATTTACTTTTTAAAGCGACCTTGCCACCCATAAGGTCAATAAGCTTGCCGCATATTGCAAGGCCTAACCCCGTGCCGCCATACTTTCTGGTAATAGAGCGTTCGGCTTGTGTAAAGGGGGTAAACAGTTTCTTTTGTACTTCCGGTGCAATGCCAATTCCATTGTCTTCTATCTTAAATATCAGGTGAGATAAAGCAACGCCCTCGGATGCCCAATGCACAGTGATGGTCACTTTCGCACCGCCTTCACGATCTGCAACGCTAAATTTGATCGCATTACTGACAACATTAAAGATAATTTGTCGCACTCTATTTTCATCGCCAATCACTTCTAATGGCAGCTTTATGTCCTCATGCACCGTTAATTTTACCGATTTATCTCGTGCGTGGGCTTCGAACGTTTTGATGATGTTATTAAGCATTTTAGAAGGAGAGAAAGGATAACTTTCAAGCTCCATTTTCCCTTGCTCAACTTTGGCTAAGTCTAAAATATCATTCAATATTGAGACTAAATTATTGGCTGAAATAGACGCGGTTTCTAAGAGTTCTTGGTTGTCTTCATCAAGCTCAGATAGCGACATGAGATCCAATGAGCCGATAATACCATTCATTGGCGTTCTAAGTTCATGGCTCATCATAGACAAAAAGTCTGACTTGGTGCGACTTGCTTGCTCAGCTTTAATAATAGCAGCCTCAAGATCAGCAGTGCGTTCAGCGACGCGTTGTTCTAGCTCTTGATTAATATGCTGGAGCTTTTTTTGGGCAATATAGACGTCGGTTTGATCGATAACAACACCATCAATACGTGATGGTCGGCCATATTCATCTAGTCCGACAACACCTTTAGCATAAACGACAACAATATCCTTGTCGTTGAGCAGACCGCGATAGCGCTGCTCAAAGATCTCGCCTGAGCTTAATGATGCTTCTAGCGCTTGAATAACCCGAGCTTTATCGTCGGGATGAAGGCTAGCCTCCCAAAGATGCAGATTGCCTATATCATCTTCCGAAAGCTTAAAAATTTCATTCGCTTGATGATCCCAATTCCAAATCCATTGATTCGCTACTCGTATTGCTCGCCAAGTGCCTATTTTCCCAGCTTGCATAGCAAGTTCTTTGCTTTCTTCTGCATCATGTAATGCGACTAACATGTCTTTTTCGTGAGTACAGTCAGCCAAAATCCCATACACACTGTGTGTTCGGATACAATATTTAACTTGCTCGCCTTTGAGCTCAAACCAATGGATTGAGCCCCTAACCTCTAGTCGGAACTCAAAATGCAGCATAAGTCCTTGTTCAATGTGATGGGAGAGCAGTTCGGAAAATAGCGGCTGGTCCTCTTGGTAAATCATACTTTTTAAGGTTTCCCAGTCGAGCTCGGCCGAGGCCGGAAGGCCTATAAGAGATTTAAATTTGGGAGAAAAATATGCTGTCTTGTTTAGCAGGTCGTAACACCAAACGCCGAGGTTTGCGCTGTTGACGGCGTGACGTAAAATTCGGGTTTGTTCGTCCTCTAAAGGATTTTGACAATAATAAGTAGAAAGCTCGGCAATATGCACAAATATTTCATTGCTGTGGACATCATAAAAGGAAAGTAAAAATTGTACGTTTGGCGATGTGCGCAACGAAACTTGTATCAAAGAACCATCTGCAATCGTCTTTTGTTGCTCTTCTACACATGAGGGAAAGGTAAATAGGTCTTCAAGGTGCTTATTAACGATATTATTTTCAGGTACGAGCAGTTTTTCCGCAGCAGTGGTTGTATGACTGACATACCACTCAGATGTAACAATCAAAATTGGCATACTGTCTTTTAGTGCTGTTAGCATCACATTCCCCAATCGTATCCTCATAAAACAATATAGCAGTTCATGATTAACTTGCTGTATTTATGGTCTATCTAGTAATTGTTGAGGAGGATGAGCAAAGCCTGTAAATTGTCGATGCTGAGGGGGAGAATTTTTGTCTAATGTGTGATGGTTAGGAATGTAGATCAGAGTACAAGGCCATTGCTACCTATGAAGTCGTCGAAGGTTTATCACAAGAGCCTTATCTACAAGTCAGCAGTGCAAAGCGAGATTGTGCTTTCCCCTACCATTAGTACCATATTACGCGGCGGTTTATACCGCCTCTACATTGAGTCTTTCTGCGAGTAGCTGGCGCTCAGTATTTAATCCTCTATAGTCTCTAAGTCCAGCGAGAAGCGCCCTGATTAATACTGTATCAGGGTTTTTACTTTGTAGTTGAGCTTCCAATAGAGTGATTGTGTGGTCTACGATCTCACGCTTTTGTGGTGTAAGTTTTAGCTTATGAGACTTCTCCTGGAGCTGTAAAAAAGCTTGTTGGACTTTTTGTTCGTGGAGTTGTTGTTTTTTGGCTTCGATCTCTTTTTGAGATGGGAAATCCTGCTCGGTTAACACCGGCGAAAGGGCTTGATTTGGTAGCGCTGTACAAATTGAGTCCATACACGACACTACCCAATTAACCAGCTTTTCAGTGTCGAAATCAATACCTTCAATCACGGGAAGCGAAAGGTAGTTAGCTATAATGCCATCAAGCGTCATCGCAAGGTCGGTTTTCCATGGACGAACTTGCTCGCCATAGTTTTCAAGTAAAAAACCTTCCTGTAGCGTAAGCCACGTTAAGCGAAATTCTTGATAGAACATAATTAAGTTATTTGAAAAGCTCAGTGACTCCTCCTGCAATAAGAGTTGAAACATCGCTTGGTACTGCTGTAAATCTTCGTGCTGGAAGCGGATTTGTTGTTTTAGCTTGGCAATTGGAGTCAAGTCATCACTTTCTAATATTGCTCTTATTTTATCTAGCAGATCCGCTGTTTGACGCTCAAAAACGGCTAATAGTAGTTCGTCTTTTGATTTAAAGTGTAGGTAGATAGCACCTTTCGAAATGCCCACTTTATTGGCGATGGTTTGCATGCTAAAGGCAATATCGCCCTCAGCTAAAAGTAACTGCTCCGCGCATGTGAGTATTAATTTCCGCTTATCAGACATAGCTCCTCCTGTTCACATTGCAGTATACAGTCAATTTAAAAATGACCAATAGGTCATTTTTAAATTGACTAAGTCCAAAAATAGGTCAATTATTATATTGTCTATTCAACGGGGACATCATAATTATGAACAATACATCATCTTTAATACAATTAGTCAGGCGCACGCGGCCAAGTCGACTATTACTATCAACTCTGATTTTGTTTACGCTCATTTCTAGTATTTTAGGTTTGTTGGTGCCTTTGCAAACGAAAAGATTGCTTGAAGAACTCGTAGAAAAAGGTCATTTTTCAAATGAACAGGTAGTCATATTAATTATGGTATTAGTATTTTCCGCTGTGCTAACAGGGTTGATGACTTACATCATGGGTAAAATTGGCAATGAGCAAAAGCTTAAGTTACGCGGAGACCTTTTTCAGCACCTCATTCGTTTGCCAGTTTCCTTCTTTGATAATACAAGGGCTGGGGAGCCCGCGAATCGTATAGTAAAAGACACTGAAATTATTGAAAACCTCGTGAGCGAGCAGTCTGTGTCTTTTATATCTGGTGTAGTTTCATTATTTGGTTCTTTTATTATTCTATGGTTTTTAGACTGGCAAATGACACTTGTAATGCTCTGTGCAGTGATGGCTAGTTTTCTGATCATCTTACCGTTTTCTGTCAGGCTGACGGATCTGTCTAAGTCATTACAAGACACTGAGGCCTCTATGTTAGGAAGGTTAACCGAGCTGTTTGCCAATATCCGCTTACTAAGAGCGCAAGGTGCAGAGAAAATAGAAGCTAAAAAGAACAACAATGAATTGAAGTCACTGTATAAAACCGCAATGTCAGAACATACGCTTTTAGCTACCATGAGCGCACTGGTGAATTTAGTGATCATGGCTTCGATAGTGTTAGTACTGGGATTTGGTGCATCAAGGGTTGCCAACGGTGCGATGACGCTAGGCGCTTTTGTTGCGTTTATTATGTTTTTACTGAACATCGTGTTGCCGATGGGGCAGTTAAGCATGGTGGTAGCCGCGTTTAATAAAGCAAAAGGGGCGGCCGTTCGTATTAACGAGATCTTAGCTACAACACCAGCAAATGAGAGTGGTCATACGATTAACCTGACTGATAAGTCAATTTATGTTCGCAATTTATCTTTTAGTTATGCTGATGATAAACCAGTATTTAAAAGCTTGAGCTGTGAATTCTTAAGTGGAAAAATGACCGCTATTGTTGGGCCATCAGGAGTTGGTAAGTCTACACTCTTCGCTTTGTTGCAGGGCTTTTACCAAGCGCAGCGTGGTTACATTGAAATTGCTGGGCTTAATGTTGAAGAGCTAGACCGAGCCAATTTAAGAGCGCAAATTGGTTATGTTGCGCAAGAGAGCCCGCTGTTGTGCGGCACTTTATACGAAAACTTGGTCTACGGTACTGATGAGGCAATAGATGATGAGCAATTACAGCATGCTATCGCCACGGCCGATTTAGCAGAGTTCATCGCGACACTACCTGATGGATTGAATACTCAAATTGGTGAGCGTGGTATTACTCTGTCTGGCGGACAAAGGCAAAGAGTTGCATTGGCGCGAGCACTATTAAAAGACCCAGCATTGCTGCTGTTGGATGAAGCAACGGCAAGCCTTGATTCACAAAGTGAGGCCGCTATCCAAATTGCCCTGAAAAATGCAAAAAAAGGTCGTACTACAATTATTGCCGCGCATCGACTCAGTACGGTTATGGATGCTGATACTATTATCGTCATTAACAAAGGTGAGATTGAGTCACAGGGAGATCACCAGTATCTGATGCAACACTCTTCGCTTTACCAAAGCTTAGTGAATAAACAGTTCAGCCTTCAAGCGGTAAGCTAATAACTTTGGTTGGGGTCCGCCAGTTGGATAGGTGGAAAGTGAATGAACAGCAACGTCATTAGTAAACGAAGTAATACTTTTTGATGTTTTTTTAAAATGATATAGCACTAAAAGTTTAGTTGTGATAAAAAGTAATTATATTTAACTAAGTGCTATTTTAGTTATTGGTTAAAAAGGATTGGTTTTTAGGGAAGACAAATTCATTTTCGTAGGTTTGTTTATGCCCCATAGAGCATCACACCCAAGTTCGCATACCTCTATCCCGCTTATTATAGTGCTAACAAGCGTGTTGTTATTACTGACTTTACTGAGCTTCCCAAGCAAGAGCGAACAACCTGTAGAAACCAAAGTAACAATACTTAAGAGTGGTGCGATAAAGCATGATGTTCGGGCAAAAGAATCAGAATGAAAAATTCTTAGTTACCTAAAGGTATCTAATACACACCATCACCTTACACTTTGTAACAGTTCGGGGTTACAAATTTTTATCTAATTAAAACAAATAGTTAACAAGTTAAACTAATACCGTCGTAAAATTTCCACACGTACTCAGCTCATCATCTTACCTCTATAATTTGCTTATTATTTCTAACTCGGTATAGTTTGACGTCGGCCAGAATAGTAATAATATTGCTCAGTTTATGGGCGCAGGACAAATTGGCCTTATTTCTCAGAGGCAGGTATGCAATTAATTCAGTTAAAGTCAGATGACCCACAAGTAGTCGCGGTGTTTTCTGAAATCGATAAGCTTATGAACAGCTTATATCCAATCGCAAGTGCACAGTCTTTATCAATAGAAGAAATTAACCAACCTAACGTGTATGCCGTTGGCTTACAAAATGAGGAGGGCATTGTAGCGTGTGGTGCGATTGTAAAGCAGTTTGATAAAACCTTATACGGTGAAATTAAGCGCTTATACGTAAAACCTAGCTATCGAGGTAAAGGGCTTTCTAAACGTATTATGCAAATTTTGCTTCACTATGCGGGTGAAGCGCAGATCCCGCTGATCCGGCTGGAAACCGGCTCTAAGCAAGCCAGTGCGATAAGTCTTTATGAGAGCTTGGGGTTTGAGCGGTGTGAGCGCTTTGGGATGTACCGCGACAACCCGTTAAGTGTCTTTATGGCGTTATCACTGAAATCTTAATGTTGTAAAGTAGGGATTATCAGTATCGGCAGAGATGCTTGTAATCTCTGCAAGCATCACAGTGACAGCTTGGCTTTCTTGTTCTAAAACTAAACACTCCTGTTTGTCGACTATGGCCGTGTTTTCGCACCTGCCACGCACAACGTCACCATCTTTCATCTCAATAGTAACCTTTAGGCGTTTTAGGCACGCTAGTTCAATATAATCATACTGTTGGCAACTGATCATAGATACGTCCTTATTGAGTAAAGCCACCTGCTTGTACAGGTGGCTTTTCAAACTAGGCTTATGCTTAAAGGGACTTAATTCCCATATTGTAAAGCGTAAAGCCATAAATATCGGCATACTGTTCAATCGTTTTGCTTATTGGTGTGCCTGCGCCGTGCCCGGCATTGGTTTCGATACGAATAAGCGTCGGATTTGGACCTGTGTGTTTGCTTTGTAGCTCAGCTGCAAACTTGTAAGAGTGTGCAGGTACTACGCGGTCGTCATGGTCACCTGTTGTGATCATGGTTGCCGGATAATTTACACCAGCCTTTACGTTATGCACAGGTGAATAACCTTTCAGGTATTCAAACATCTCTTTGTTGTCTTCCGCTGTACCGTAGTCGTAAGCCCAGCCAGCTCCAGCAGTAAAGGTGTGATAACGCAGCATATCAAGTACCCCAACCGCTGGCACTGCAACTTTGAATAGGTCTGGACGTTGCAACATCGTTGCACCTACTAACAAGCCACCGTTTGAACCGCCGTTAATTGCAAGCTTTTCACTTGAAGTATAGTTTTCGGATACTAAATATTCGCCTGCAGCAATAAAGTCATCAAAGACGTTTTGCTTCTGCATTTGAGTCCCTGCTTTGTGCCACTTTTTACCATACTCACCACCGCCACGTAAGTTTGCTACGGCATAAACACCACCCAGCTCTAACCAAGCTGCACGTGTCGGGCTAAAGTAAGGCTTAAGACTGACATTAAATCCACCGTAACCGTATAGTAGCGTTGGGTTATTACCATCTAACTTCAGCCCTTTTTTATGGGTGATGATCATCGGTACGCGGGTGCCATCTTTTGAGGTGTAAAAAACTTGCTTAGACACGTAAGCATCTGAATCAAAGTCTACTTTATCTGAGCTATATAATTCGCTGGTGCCTGACTTTGCATTGAAAGCAAAAATCGATCTTGGCGTTTTGTAGTTGGTGAATGAGTAATAGAGTACTTCGTCTTCTTCCTCACCACTAAAGCCACTCGCTGTACCTACTCCTGGAAGGGTGATATCACGGATCAGTTTACCTGTGAAATCATATTGTTTTACCAATGAAATTGCATCTTTGATGTAAGTTGCAAATAGGTAGCCAGAGCCAGTTGATACTGAAAGCACATTGTCGGTTTCCGGGATCACATCTTGCCAATTTTCTGGTTGTGGTTGCTTTGCATTGACTTTAACGATACGGCGATTCGGCGCATCTAAATTCGTGCTCAAGAACAATGTATCGCCTTCACTGTGGATAACGCTGGTATCAGAGTTGGTATGATCTAAAATCGTTACCCATTCACTATTGGGTTTGCTCAAATCACGAATAAATAGTTTGTTACCTGATGTCGACACTGCAGCAGAGATCACTAAGTACTTTTTGTCGTCTGTCACACCACCATAAATGTAGCGGTGCTTTTGCGCGTCAGTAGCACCAAAAATGACTTTGTCTTGAGCCTGGGGTGTTCCAATCTTGTGGTAATACACCTTATGTTGGTCAGTTTTTGCAGAAAGTTCGCTGCCTTTAGGCTTATCATAACTTGAGTAGTAAAAGCCTTCATTACCAAACCATGAGATACCGCTAAACTTCACGTCGACTAGAGTTTCACCGACCTGCTCCTTAGTTTCAGTGTTTAGTACAATTACTTTACGCCAGTCACTGCCACCTTCGGAAATTTGATAAGCGACTAATGAAGCATCTTTACTAAAACTTAAACCTGCAAGCGATGTTGTGCCATCGTCACTCATGGTGTTTGGATCTAAAAATACCTCAGTCTCACCACCTTCTTTTTGGCGGTACAAAACACTTTGGTTTTGCAGCCCATCATTTTTGTAGAAATAGGTATAGTTACCGTGCTTAAATGGTTGAGAAACACGCTCGTAATCAAGTAATTCAGTGAGGCGTTTTTCGATATCTTTACGATACGGAATTTGCGATAAATATGCTTGTGTTGCTTCGTTTTGTGCTTTTACCCAAGCTGCGGTTTCTGAACTTTTATCATCTTCTAACCAGCGGTATGGATCTGCCACTTGTGTACCAAAGTAACTGTCAACAACTTTGCCCATCTTAGTTGTTGGATATTTTACGGATTGCATTGAGGCTACATTATTCGATTGTTCGTTTTCTGTATTTACGCAGCCGACAAGTGCAAGGGCAATTGCTCCTGCTAGTATCTTTTTAATCATTACTGGGATCCCTATAAGTTATTTGAGCAGCAGCGCAGGTGTTTTTTCTTGCGTTTTACTCAGTAATAACACTTATCTATATAATACTTTTACTTTGTGCTCTCAGTATACAATTACTGTTCTGCACCACTATAATGGCTATTGATTGTAGTAGAGCCGTCATGTTTGTCTACAAATTGTAGACAAACACACGGGTTAGAAGGGTAAGCGGATGTTGACTTAGGCTCGTTGCTATTGTCTTTGCATAAAGATTGTGACTTCAGCCATTACAATGCCGAACTTTTCGATATAAGAGCGGTTGATTAGAGTGGTTTGATCAAAAGACCACATCCAATCATCAAAGTGTACTTCATAGCTGGTATCATCAACGGGTAAGTCCATTCTATACTGCCAATTCATTGCATTACCGAAGGTTTCACCCGATGCTGAATCGAGAATATCGTCGGCGCGGCCAGAATACTGATTGTTAGCTGCTTTTGTAATAGTCCAAATTCGTGTTTTCACGCCGTCACCGAGCAAATAGTTGAAGGTCTCATCTAAAACAAGCTCAGACTGGTCGTTGATTGAGCCTTTAATATCGACAGTAAATTGTTGGACTAAGTTACCATCTCTGTCTTGGACTATCCCCCATGCTTTTATGTCACCAACAAAAAACTCGTATGGATCGAACTGTGGTCTGAGCGTAGAGTATTTATTACCATCAATGCCGGAACTACAAGCAGATAATAAAAATAGGGTGAGTAACATCAAGATAGTACGCATTGTTTCTCCTTAGATTTGAAAAGTGTTCGAGTGCTGTTGCTGCCGGTATGTCTCGCTGAACAAAATAGCGAACTTAAAATTGAGAAAAAGACCATTAGTGATCATCGTATTAGGCCCAAAAGCTCGGATCGCATTGTCGGCTCGGAGGTTTTCTCACTAAGCCAAATGTCGAAAAATCGTGTAGTAAATTCCGAGTCTTTCACTTCACCAATGAGCTTGTCACCTTCATAAAACTGGGTATAACCGTCAAGTGTTCTTAAACCATATAGCACGGTACCTTCAGAAACGTCGGGAAATATTTTCACCATTTTTGTTAGCCATTGCTCACCTAGGCTTGAATTACTGAACCCTTGCTTTTGCATCTCTTTTAACGAGCGTTTTGCTATCTCTTTGCCATCAAGCGCGCGTAGATAATGTAATGCCAATACAAAAGGCTGTTCTTTAGAGTACACCCCTTGTGGAGCATAAAGGCTGGCGTCATAAACATCCCAAAACAGGTAGGTCATTCGACTTGTTTTGCCGACCTGTTGAGGGTTTTCTATAAATTGATTTACAACATCACTGGTACTTGCGAAACCCTGAGTGCTTAAAAACAACACCAAAAAGGCAAAGATGATCCTTTGCATATTAACCTCTTCCTGTATAAAAAACTGTTAGCCTTATATACGAACGAGCCGGAGTGTTTGTTCACTTTACTGCTGCCTGAAAGGTGCTGTCATCCCCCTTTACAATTTGCTAAGCTGGCTAAAACCTTCAACTAGGAGCCATTATGAGCCTTTCAATTCGCCCTGCAGAAGTGGCTGATGCTGCAACGATACTGCACTTTATCAACGAACTTGCAATTTATGAGAAAGAGCCGGATGCCGTGCTCAATACCGTAGAAGAAATAGAGCAAAAACTGTTCGGTAAAGAAGCCAGAGCACACAGCGTTATTTGTGAATTAGATGGTGAAGCAATCGGATTCGCAGTGTATTTCTTTAATTATTCTACTTGGCTTGGCAAGCATGGACTTTATCTTGAAGACTTATATGTGTCACAAGACAAACGCGGTGTTGGTGCAGGTAAAGGGATCATGAAGTACCTAGCAAGACTTGCACTACAAAAGGACTGCGGTCGCTTTGAGTGGGTGGTACTTGACTGGAACAAACCATCAATCGATTTTTATGAAAGCATCGGTGCTAAAGCACAAAATGAATGGATTATTTATCGCCTAACAGGGCAAGAGCTCATCGATTTTGCTGAGTAAGTATAGGGAAGTTTATTGGTTTGTTGGCTATACATTATTTGAAGAGAAACCCCCGTTCTTTAACAATTGAGCCGAGTAAACATACGTAGAATTTGTACCCAATATTTTTGGTGAACATTGCAATGGTGATTTTTGCCAATAGAAACAATGAGATATTTTTAGAGTGTTCCCCGCAGACGCGGGGCTAAACCGTCTTGAGCAACGCAAACTTGAACAAGAACTTGCGTGTTCCCCGCAGACGCGGGGCTAAACCGAATATTATCGCAACAGCAGGTGGGATCCCCATGTGTTCCCCGCAGACGCGGGGCTAAACCGTTGAGGCTAATTATTGAGTCAGAGCTTGAGGCGTGTTCCCCGCAGACGCGGGGCTAAACCGACTTGAGGCCAAGCGCCAACGCAAAGCCAAGGGTGTTCCCCGCAGACGCGGGGCTAAACCGAAAACCCCACTAGGGGAAATGTATCTGGCATCGTGTTCCCCGCAGACGCGGGGCTAAACCGTTGATGTTGTGACCGTAGTAGGTCGTTTAATCGTGTTCCCCGCAGACGCGGGGCTAAACCGAGTTAGCCGCTATTGAGCTTGCCGAACTTTATGTGTTCCCCGCAGACGCGGGGCTAAACCGATACATAGAGATATTCGTGATTTGGTTGATAACGTGTTCCCCGCAGACGCGGGGCTAAACCGATTGAGTCATTTGGCAACCTCAGTGAGTTTAGGTGTTCCCCGCAGACGCGGGGCTAAACCGCATTCGACGTGTGGCTTGAGAATAAAGGAGTACGTGTTCCCCGCAGACGCGGGGCTAAACCGGTGGTACTGCACTCTGAAAACTTTAGTGCCAGGTGTTCCCCGCAGACGCGGGGCTAAACCGTACCACGGCCTCAGCAATCTAGTTGCGCCATAGTGTTCCCCGCAGACGCGGGGCTAAACCGGATCTCAACTGGATATTTTTTCAGTTCAACTTGTGTTCCCCGCAGACGCGGGGCTAAACCGAGTGTACAATGAGCTTGTATATCTTATCTTGCGTGTTCCCCGCAGACGCGGGGCTAAACCGGTAATTTTACCGCAGAAAACGGCAGAGTTTACGTGTTCCCCGCAGACGCGGGGCTAAACCGCCGTTATAGTTCACCCCAATTTCTGCGCGGGCGTGTTCCCCGCAGACGCGGGGCTAAACCTTGTTCTCACTCATTAGTAAACTCCACAATTTCGTGTTCCCCGCAGACGCGGGGCTAAACCGGCAATTGTGCTTGCGCTTGACTTTATAGCTAAGTGTTCCCCGCAGACGCGGGGCTAAACCGTAAGTATGACGAACTACGACGACAGGATTTATGTGTTCCCCGCAGACGCGGGGCTAAACCGCGACTACTCCAACGGTATTCTATTGGCAACTCGTGTTCCCCGCAGACGCGGGGCTAAACCGTGCGTCATCCGTATCGATTTAGATTTTGTTAAGTGTTCCCCGCAGACGCGGGGCTAACCAGTAGAACATTTTAGTAGGAAAGCTGTGGTGAGTAGCTTGGCTGGAAGTGGCGGCAGGGCGAGACTCGAACTCACATCATATATAAACTGCATATAACCGTTACCCATTGGAAACACTGCCGTCAAAGTTGATTATTAATCAACCATCAAAAAAGTGCTAGCGTGATCTCACTGTTAGTTTGTCTCAGGTCAATGACTTACTTTGTTTGTTTTGATACATTTATTTTACGAAAATTTTACCAGAGTGTTTTATGCAGGCTAAGGAAGAGCTGTATTTTAGATATATTGAAGCAGTATTGTTTTGGCAGGGAGAAATCCAGACCGGTACTTTCCAGAGTAAATTTAAGCTTTCACGGCCCAGCGCACGGCGTTATGTCACCGACTTTATTGAACGCTATCATATTGCCGCAAGCTACAATGAGTCTGAGAAAGCTTATGTGCTGGCAAGCCCCTTTACACCTAACTACATCTCTCAGGATTTTACTGAGTATACTAGTCTCACTGGGGAACAGTACGTCCACAACTTGAGTTCTTCCACCATCACAGCGCTGGCATTACCACACAGAAAGCTTAATCCCACCATTTTGCGGCCCATATTGAATGCCTGTCGGCGACAAAGCGTGCTGGATATTCGCTATCAGTCTATAAAAGAAGGCGGTGAAACCGAACGCGTGATCCGCCCTCATACCTTGATCAACTCTGGGCTGCGGTATCACCTGAGAGCCTACTGTGAGAAAGTCAAAGGCTTCAGAGACTTTTCATTATCGCGTATCGTCTCAGCCTCCCCAGAATTTATCAGCAAAGCACAAAAATACAAAAAAGACGACGAAGCTTGGCTGCAGGAAGTCACTTTAACCATAATCCCAGACCCAAGACTCAGCGAGTACGCCCAACAAGTTATCGCCCACGACTTTGATATGCACAACCACCAAAAGCAAATTAAAACCAACGCTGCGCTGATCAATTATCTGATCAGCATTTTGAGGCTAGATGTTCAGCATCCACACCCGGAAGCCCAACAAATAGTGATGGAACCGGCTTGTTATCGGGAACTGAGGGCTAGGGGTTTGCTATGGAACATTTGAGTAAACGCACCCGACCGGGTAATTCTTTTACTGGTTGCAATCGCAGGATTGTTGGCATTTTATTCGCGTCGTAAGCTGAGTGTATTGAAAGCAAGGACTAGAACAATATGACAGATTTAAACAGTTTGATGTTCAAATACTGGGGTAAAGCCAGAAAGCCACTCGAAATTGATTATTGTATGAGAGAGATGAATGGCGAGTCATTACAAGATATTGTTGAACGCTATCCAAGTGTTAAATCTGTCGATCACCTCAAAGCACTTGCAAGCAGAAAAGGGTGGCAAATTGTCAGGCAGGGCGAAACTTTTCACCGTTATCACCTGCTTGTATTTCATAGCCTGGATGTGGCGGCGGTTGCACTGACTTATTTAGATTTGAATAAGCAATTTACACAAGATTTGGCCGAGTTTCTTGGTTTATCCATTCCACAGCTCAGGTCATCGGTTGGTTTCTTTGTTGCCATTCACGACTTGGGTAAATTTGCTTCAGCATTTCAAAACTTAGCAGAATTTAGTGATAGTAATTTAAGTCAAAAAAGATCAAGAGAACCTTACTCAGCAAAGGACGCACGGCATGACGGGTTAGGCCATCATTTTTGGAAAGCCTGCGCCAAGCAAATTGAAGGTGCACCGAACGAAGTAACGCAGGCATTTAAAAAGATAGATTCTGTGCGAGTCATGCTGAATTGTGTTTTTGGTCATCACGGTGAGCCGGTTGTAGCGCACAAATTTGGTAGCAGAATAGAAGACTATTGTGTCGATGAAAATTACCAGGCTTGTAGAGAGTTCATAGCGTATTGCCTTGAGTTATTTGCTGATGATCTGCCAACGGAAAAGTTTTCGGATAGAGTATGGCGCGATCACCTAAGGTATGCCAGTTGGCACCTTGCAGGTTTGTGCACTCTTGCTGACTGGTTGGGCTCAGATACTCAGTATTTCACATATCGCTCTGAGCCGATGGATATACAAGCTTACTGGCTCGAAGCTGTAAAACAGGCACATAAAGCGCTTACAAATAGGCAGTTGACCAGTCAGGTAGAGGTCTTCCCTTATGAGTCAACCGCTAAGCATTTTGGCTTTAGTACACCTACACCATTGCAGTCGTTTGCTGAGCAAGTGCCTGTCGGCTCTTCACCACAATTGTTTATTCTGGAAGATGTAACGGGTGCAGGCAAAACCGAGGCTGCGCTAATCTTATTGCATCGTTTAATGCAGGCAAAGGCTGCGGATGGCTTCTACTTTGGTTTACCGACTATGGCTACCTCCAGTGCCATGTACCATCGTATCGCACAGCATTACGGACAAATGATGTCCGTTGATGGCAAAAAAGCTAGCCTAGTATTAGCACACGGCGCGAGTATGATGGAGGATGCATATCAGGAGTCACTGGTCACAGAGCAACTTCCCGATCTTGAATATAGTAAAGCCGATGAAACAGCGAGTCAGGCTTGCCATATCTGGTACGCAGATTCTAAAAAGAAGGCGCTGCTTGCTCATGCTGGCGTTGGTACGGTTGATCAGCCTTTGCTATCGGTTTTAGCCTCCAAACACAGCACGCTACGTTTTCATGGTTTGTTTCGTAAGATTCTAGTGCTTGATGAGGTACATGCCGCAGATCAATATATGCTCACTTTGCTAGAAGATCTTTTACGTATTCATTTACGGTTTGGCGGCAGTGTTATCCTGCTTACTGCGACCTTGCCGCTGGAAAGACGCAACAGGCTTTGTCAGATCTGGCAAGAAGAGCTGGGTCTTGAATCTCCCGAGTGCACTAAAAAAACAGGCTTTCCGCTCGCAACCTGGGTCAATGAGCAAGGGAAATTAAATGAGCAACCAGTGGAGAGTTTACCGAGAAATCACAAATCTGTGCGGGTTGAATTTATACATTGTGAGCAGGCCTGTATTGAAGAGGTGCTGATGAGAGCATCACGCGGAGAAGCTGTGGTTTGGGTGCGTAATACGGTGGCGGATGCGCAGCAAGCGTATGATTTACTGTCAAAACGCTACCCGCAAACACATATCACTTTGTTCCATAGTCGCTTTGCTTTATACGATAGAAAGCAAAAGGAAAAAGAGGTGCTTAGCAGACTGGGTAAGCAAAGCTCGTCACAGCAAAGGCAGGGGCAAATATTGATTTCAACTCAGGTGTTTCAGGAATCAATCGATGCAGATTGCGATTTTATGCTCAGTGATATTTGCCCTATTGATGACTTAATTCAGCGTGCAGGTCGGCTAAAACGCCATATTCGTGATGAACACGGCAATCACAACTCTGAGCTCTCAGAAGATAAACGCCCTCCAGCTGTATTAAAAGTGTTTTGCCCTGAGTGGCAGAGCGAGCCAGAAAAAGACTGGCTACACAAAAATCACTCTGGCACGGCCGCCGTTTACCGGAGCCCTACCATTATATGGCTTACGCAAAAAGTGCTAAGAGAGAAAGGCGGGTTGTATTTACCGGATTGTGCTCGCCATTTGATCGAAAGCGTTTACAGCCAGGCTGCGCTAAACACCAGACCAGTAGATCTGGATTGCTATCACAGCGAGTATCAGGCGCAAACACAAGCGATGGAAAATCAGGCAACGCTTCAGAAACTGGATTGGCAAAGAGGGTATTGCCGGCAGGCGGGTAACGTGTGGATGGGGGAAGAGCTTGAGATCAGCACGCGATACAGCGACAGAGTTAGTATTCAGGTGGTGGTATTAAAGCTAAACCAAGCTGGAGATATGACCTTTTATGCTGAAGGCCGCGCCGAAAAACACCTGCTACAGCATAGTGAAATACGTGTAGATCAAAGAAGTATAGCTGAAAAGCTGGCCCCAATTCCGAATGAATACAGTGAGCAACTGGAGAGGTTGCAGGAGCGCTATCCTTCACTCAAATATAAGCAATGCTGGTTGCAAGGAAGTGATGAACGATTTTTATATGATGCATTTAAAGGGCTAACAGAGGTTGGTGAATAGCCTATTTTAGGGGCTTACCCCCATTTCAATTAGGGAAAATGGTATGAATAATTTAGTACAGGACCCTTGGCTATATTATCGGTTCAGGGATAACTCTATCAGGCAATTGCCTTTGTCGGCGATAGCAAACCCCGATGTGGTTGACTTTGCTTTGCCACGCGCCGATTTTTACGGGGCAGCTTATCAGTTTGCCATTGGTTTATTGCAAACCTGTTGCTCTCCCGAGGAAGGAGAAGACTGGTACAACTGGTATGAATCACCTCCTTCAGAGCAGGCGCTGTCAGAGTCGTTCAGTAAAGCAGCACACGCATTTAATTTGTTTGGTGATGGCCCGCTGTTTATGCAGGACTTAGATCCGTTACAAAGTGCGGGCACGCAGAACGTCAACACCTTGTTGATTGAAACTCCGGGTGACAACACGCTTAAAAATAATGTAGATCATTTTATAAAACGTGGCCAGGTTGAAGCAATGAGCCCAGAAATGGCGGCGCTTGCATTGTTCACCTTGCAAATTAATGCACCAGCTGGGGGCGTTGGTTACAGAACGGGGTTACGCGGTGGTGGGCCACTTACAACCTTGATATTACCCAATGAAGAGTCGGCCAGCTTGTGGCATAAACTTTGGTTGAATGTTTGTATTGCGCCTCAGGTGAGCGATGCACAGTTGCAATCAGGGGCCATTTTTCCTTGGCTTACAGATACCAAAGTCAGTAAAGAGAAAGGCACAGAAGTGCTCTTTAAAGATGCCCATTTTCTTACACATTTTTGGGCAATGCCGAGGCGCATACGGTTACGGCCAGAGGAGTCGGCGGGCACTTGCTCACTGACTGGCCATCAATGTGAGGTGTTCGTTAAGTCTTTTGCCACTACGAACTATGGCAACAACTATGCAGGGAGTTGGTGGCACCCGCTCACGCATTATCGCAGTAACCCTAAAAAACCACATGAAGATAATCTCTCCAGTAAAGGGCAGCCCGGTGGCATTCAGTATAAGCAATGGCACGCCTTGTGTTTCGCCAATGAAAGCGAAGGCAACCATCCAGCCAAAGTGATAGACGAGTTTTACGATATCAAAATGGACTATATTGATCAGCAACCGAGGCTCTGGGCATTTGGTTTTGATATGGACAATATGAAAGCCAGAGGCTGGTATGACAGTCAGTTCCCGGTGTTTTTACTGGATGAGACTAAACGCGCAGGCGTGGTCCATGACCTTAATCAGGCCATTCAGATTGCCATGGAATTTAGCAGCATGATGCGTACCTTGATTAAAGAAGCGCTGTTCGACAGGCCAAAAGATGTAAAGGCAGATCTGGCCCAGCATACGCTGAGTTACTGGCAGCGCAGCGAGCGCGACTTCTTTATTGCAGCTCAGGCTATTTGTGTTGAAGGAGAGCTACGAAGTGAAGACGCAAAGCGCTGGTTCTATCGTGCCCTCAATACCGCGTTAGATATTTTTGACGAGGTGGTATTGAGCACTTCCATGGATAACAAAGCCATTGCCAGAAAAGTAGCAGCAAGACAGAAGCTGACCGCCTGGTTACATGGGAAGAAAATAAGTAAAGACTTTAAACGGCGTTACAACCTAAAGACACAAGACAAGGAGGCACAAGCCAATGACGCTTAATTACAAACCGAAAAGTCAGCTGTTCAATACAATTAGCTGGGATGCATTTCAAACAGTGTTTCGCTGGTGGCTTGCTATGTCGGATGACGAAGCAACTCAGGCTGAGTTAAACATTAGGCCTGCGCCAACAGTATTTCGTGCTCAGCTTAAGCGTGCTTCCAGGTTGGACGACGTTTATCTCACTCAGGGCTTTTCGGCACTATGGCAGGCGCTACCCGCCGAGATACACAATCATAAAAAGGACTGGGTGATGCCCTGCTTTGCTGTAATAGCCAAAAGCCTCAGTATGGTGCGAAGCCATCATGAGCGTGGCACCTTTGCCAGAGACTTAGGGCATGTGGAAGAGGGTGCAGATAAGCCTGTAGTCAGTGAGTTGCGATTTCAGAACCTTCAGGCTGCAAAAAACGAGCAGGAATTTGTTACACAATTGAGCCGTCTTTTGGCCCAGTTGAACAATAAAACAAACATTTTAAGCCTGGCAGACGACATTGCCTGCTGGTTTGAAGAACACAATTATCAGGCGCCCAGACGGGCAGACAAGCGGATCGCCGTACGCTGGGCGATGGACTATTACAAAGATGTAGCGAACAAGGCATAAATAAGGAAAATACCATGAGCAAATTTATTCAGATCCACACTCTTACTTCATACGCACCCGCAAACCTGAACAGGGAAGAAACCGGTAGACCGAAAACTGCCAAGTTTGGTGGTTTCGAACGCCTGAGAGTCAGTTCGCAAAGTTCAAAGCGCAATTGGCGGGTGAGTGACGTATTTCAAACGAGCTTAGCTGATCACATTGGTACCCGAACTAAAAAGTTGGGTGTTGAGGTTTTTAACTACCTAACCGAAAAAGAAGTAAAAGAGAAAGACGCTAAAGCTTGGGCAATTGAGATTGCGGGCGTTTTTGGCAAAGGTAAAAAAGACTCGCTGGAGATTGAGCAGCTGGCGCACATTAGCCCCAGCGAAAAAACAGCGGTATTTGCATTGGCAGGTCAACTAGCAGCAGAAAATCGCGGACCGCAAAAAGACGAGTTGCAACTCCTTAAAGCAGAAAACCAAGCCGCAGATATTGCTTTGTTTGGCCGCATGTTGGCATCGAGCCCAGAGTTTAACGTTGAAGCTGCTTGTCAGGTTGCGCACGCAATCAGTGTTGAAAATGTCACGGTAGAAAGTGACTACTTTACCGCGGTGGACGACCTCAACGCAGGAAAGGGAGATCAAGGTGCTGCGCATATTGGTGATAGCGGTTTTGCTTCTGCGGTGTTGTACAACTATATCTGCATTGATAAAGAGCAGCTGGTAGATAACCTTTCTGGTGATTTAGAGCTTGCCAACAAAACCATCGCCTCATTGCTGGAGTGTATCGCGAAAATCTCGCCAAAAGGCAAACAAAATAGTTTTGCATCTCATGCTTATGCCTCATACATTCTGGTAGAAAAAGGGGAGCAGCAGCCGCGCTCACTGGCAAGTGCTTTTGTCAGCCCTGTAAAGGCCCTTGACGAGAGTGAGAACGTGACGCAAATCGCAGTTCAGCGTTTAGAAAGTCAAATCAAGAACTTTGATTCTGTTTATGAGTCTTGTGCAGATAGTCGTCAGTCTATCAATGTATTAACTGGTGAAGGCAACTTTAAGTCTTTGCAGGCTTTTGCAGCTGATTAATGAGGTCTCTATGAAAACCAGTAATTATTTGGTGATCAGACTATACGGTCCCTTAGCCAGTTGGGGAGACGCTGCTGTGGGTGGCGACCGGCCCACTCATATCCGTCCAACACGAGGCGCGTTGCTTGGTTTGGTTGCTGCTGCGCTTGGTATTAAGCGTGAAGAAAAAGCCAACTTAAACGCGTTAAACGAAGCGCTAAGCTGCCATGTTAAACAGTACAATGCGGGCAGCTTGCTCAGGGACTTTCATACAGCGCAAGTGCCAAGTGAAGATAAAAAAGTACGGCTATACACACGGCGTGACGAACTGTTCAAGTCGAAAAAAGTAAACACGGTACTATCAAACCGTGATTACCGGGAAAGCGGACTGTGGGTTGTTGCGCTAGAATCGAGCTCTTCAACGTACTCGTTAGAGGTGATCCGCGCTGCATTGTTGCGGCCTAAATATATGTTGTACTTGGGACGTAAATCTTGCCCATTGGCAGCACCGCTGTGCCCGACCTTGGTTGAAAACGTATCGCTAAAAGCGGCATTAGATCACGAGTTCCCACCAATACTAGGTACTGAGCAGGCCGATTCCATTTGGCTTAAACCGGATAAAACCGTGAGTTACTACTGGCAGGGTGACAGGGCAGATCTCATCGCCGAGCAGGCAGAGCGAATTCATACTCTGACTGTACGGGATAATCCGATAGACAGAAAAGAATGGCTGTTTGACTTGCGCACTGAGCATCAGCTGGTGGTTGAATATCAAAGGTAAGGAGGAGCCAGTGTTTTTAAGTCAGATAAAGTTGTTGGGTAATGCCATGGCCAGAGAGGAGCGTCAAAAACTCGCTGTGAATGGTTGCTACGCCAGCCATCAGTTACTCTGGAAGCTGTTTGCCGGTGAACAAAAGCGCAGTTTTTTATATTGTACCGTCAATGATGCGCTCGATCAGTTTATAGTGCTCTCGGCACAGGAGCCGAAAAACTACAATGATATATTTGCTATCCAAACCAAGCAATTCAACCCTGTATTACATCAAGGGCAAAAGCTCGGCTATCAAATTACGATTAATCCGACGGTGTGTAAAAACAACCGTCGCCATGATGTGGTGATGAACACACAGCAAAGTTTATTGCTAAGCGAGCTTGAAAAGTTAGGGGTTGCTCCTCAAGTGAGCAAAAAATCTCGGCTTAAAAGCCAATTGTTGGATTTCGCTGATGATGGTGTTGTTGCTAATTGGAAAGCGGAATTGCAACTTACCGAGCAAATAGCACGCAGCGAGTTGCTGGCAATGTGGTTAAGGTTTAAAACTGATTTAGTGTTGTGCCAGTGGTGGAGTGAGCGGTTGTTGAGTCTGGGTGCCAAAGCTGAGTTAGCTGATTGCGATATCTATGCTTATCAACAGCACCAGGTTGCAAAAGGGAAAAACCAGATCCGCTTTTCTACTGTCGATATAGCCGGTCAGCTTGAAGTGACAGATCCCGAAAAGTTTACCGAGGCATTATTCAACGGCATCGGTCGTTCCAAAGCTTTTGGCTGCGGGCTGATGTTGATTAAACCGTTGTAACCAAATTTGTAAGGCGGGGCGACTCGCCTTTTTCTTAGCTAATTTTTTATTCAATTTAGGAGTGCAGGGAATGGCATTTCTTCCTTTAAAGCCTATTCCAATCAAAGATCGTAACTCAATGATTTTCATCGGTATGGGGCGTATTGATGTGCGCGATGGCGCGTTTGCTGTGATTGATGAAGTAAACGGTGAGCGGATGCTCATTCCGGTGGGCTCTGTGGTGTGCATTATGCTGGAACCGGGTACCCGGGTGAGCCATGCGGCGGTCAAGTTGGCTGCGACCACGGGCACTTTGCTTATCTGGGTGGGCGAAGCGGGAGTACGGCTTTATTCGGCAGGTCAGCCCGGTGGTGCACGCTCCGATAAGCTGCTCTATCAGGCCAAGCTGGCGCTTGATGAAAACCTGCGGCTCAAAGTGGTGCGCAAAATGTTTGAACTACGCTTTGGCGAACCGGCACCTGAACGACGTTCGGTTGATCAGCTGCGGGGCATTGAAGGCACGCGTGTACGCAAAACCTATGAATTGCTTGCCAAGCAGTACCCGGTCAGCTGGCAGGGCCGACGCTACGATCCCAAAGACTGGGCGAAGGGTGATGTGATTAATCAGTGTATCAGCGCCGCTACGTCTTGCCTGTATGGTGTTACCGAAGCCGCTGTTTTGGCCGCTGGCTATGCCCCGGCTATTGGCTTTTTACACACGGGTAAACCATTATCCTTTGTATATGATATTGCAGACATTATTAAATTCGATACCGTTGTACCTGTGGCGTTTAAAATTGCCAAACGGCGGCCGCAATCCCCCGATCGGGAGGTACGAATTGCTTGCCGCGAAGCGTTCCGTAAAGACAAGGTATTACCACGTCTCATCCCGCTGATTGAAGAAGTATTGGCCGCAGGGGAGGTAACACCGCCCGAACCCTATGCCGATGCACAACCGCCCGCTATCCCGGAACCCGAATCCATTGGCGATGAAGGTCATCGCAGCGGAGGCCCACTATGAGTATGTGTATGGTTGTGACGGAGGCTGTACCGCCAAGATTGAGAGGTCGTCTGGCAGTATGGCTGCTGGAGATCCGTGCAGGCGTGTACGTAGGTGACGTAAGTAAACGCATTCGCGAAATGATCTGGTTTCAGGTAAGTGAGCTGGCGGAAGACGGCAATGCGGTTATGGCATGGGCAACCAACACCGAGTCGGGTTTTGATTTTATTACCTATGGTGAAAATGCTCGAATGCCGGTGGATTTTCAGGGGCTAAGGCTGGTGAAGTACACCCCAAGAGCCGATGACAATCAGGGAGGGGGTTAGCGAATTATTTCGCCATTCTATCTGTGATTTACTGCTCTTTAACAAGTTGGATATTGAGATTTAAAGGCTCAATAATAGATATGTTTGTACCCAAAAGTTTCGGTAGATTTTAAAGTGTGTTTTTTCTTTATAAAAAACAAGTATATAATTTTAGAGTGTTCCCCGTACGCATGGGGCTAAACCGGTAGCAACGCCAGAGAGCGTTGGCATCCATTGGTGTTCCCCGTACGCATGGGGCTAAACCGTCTGTTCAGTATTATCCGGGTAAACACCCCTGGTGTTCCCCGTACGCATGGGGCTAAACCGAGCGCACACTGCAATAGGTATTTCACACCAGAGTGTTCCCCGTACGCATGGGGCTAAACCGTGACCTGAACCCCCGCCTGTTTGTTGTTTTCGGTGTTCCCCGTACGCATGGGGCTAAACCGCGCCCCCCTTTTGGGAGTGCCTGCGCCAAGTAGTGTTCCCCGTACGCATGGGGCTAAACCGCTTTACCCTGCTGTTGCAACTGATGATGCAACGTGTTCCCCGTACGCATGGGGCTAAACCGTGCAGCGTTTTTATGTAGACGCATTATATTTGGTGTTCCCCGTACGCATGGGGCTAAACCGACGAGACCACCGAGGCATTCGATTGTATTTCAGTGTTCCCCGTACGCATGGGGCTAAACCGCGACTGCGCTGTCGGGTTGTTGCTGATGGGCCGTGTTCCCCGTACGCATGGGGCTAAACCGCGAGCAGTTAGCTGATGAATTAGAGGTATTAAGTGTTCCCCGTACGCATGGGGCTAAACCGGTGATCGAGAAACTGCTGTTTTGTGTTTACCAGTGTTCCCCGTACGCATGGGGCTAAACCGAGTTGAAATCAATTAAAGAGCGTCTAACTAAGGTGTTCCCCGTACGCATGGGGCTAAACCGATGACGCACTGAGCATTGACTGGTCAGAAACAGTGTTCCCCGTACGCATGGGGCTAAACCGAATTGACCAAACTTAATTTAGATGGGTTAGCAGTGTTCCCCGTACGCATGGGGCTAAACCGCGCAGAGTGACATAGGAATAATTGAGCTGGGCGTGTTCCCCGTACGCACGGGGCTAAACCGAATGCAATAAACAAACGCATTAGGCAGCTGAAGTGTTCCCCGTACGCACGGGGCTAAACCGGGCTTGGTCCGTTTCTGTACTGCGATGCTCTTGTGTTCCCCGTACGCACGGGGCTAAACCGGGCTCAATTTCGGTGGGGGATAAATTTGTACGTGTTCCCCGTACGCACGGGGCTAAACCGAGCATATAAAATCAGGCTTTATGCCAATAAATGTGTTCCCCGTACGCACGGGGCTAAACCGGCCGTGTGGCACTTTTCGTTCATTTCCATTTAGTGTTCCCCGTACGCACGGGGCTAAACCGCTCTCCACTGTAATTGTGATGTCCAGCAGAGCGTGTTCCCCGTACGCACGGGGCTAAACCGTCTGGTAACAGGCTGAATTTAATGATTTTTACGTGTTCCCCGTACGCACGGGGCTAAACCGTCCATTAGATGGGCGTTTGGCGACCCTTACACGTGTTCCCCGTACGCACGGGGCTAAACCGTGTGCCAAAAATACCCCGTAATTGTATTACGGGTGTTCCCCGTACGCACGGGGCTAAACCGAGTACGCCGCCATTCAGCACTTTGGTGGTAAAGTGTTCCCCGTACGCACGGGGCTAAACCGGGACAACGGGCTATTATAAATGGGTTTCCTGTGTGTTCCCCGTACGCACGGGGCTAAACCGAAATAATATTGACAGTTATATTTAATTAGGCTGTGTTCCCCGTACGCACGGGGCTAAACCGTATCTTACGTTTAAATTGCCTACCGAACCTTAGTGTTCCCCGTACGCACGGGGCTAAACCGCCCCAGTAATTAACTAGGGCTAGTATAGCGTAGTGTTCCCCGTACGCACGGGGCTAAACCTGAGTTATTCACGTCTGAATCATGTGCTGTAATTCGTCCATGAAGCAGCATCCTTCACGCATCCATGCGCTCACCTCAGCAGGCTGCGAAACGGTGATGACTCCAGACTTCCTGTCTTTCGCCCTTCGGGTCAGCAGAGCTGTTCAAAAATATTCCAGATATTTTTGTCGGTCCTACTTCGCCCCCGTACGCACGGGGCTAAACCTGAGCTATTCAGTTCTGAATCATGTGCTGTAATTCGTCCGTGAAGCAGCATCCTTCACGCATCCATGTGCTCGCCTTAGCAGGCTGCAAGACAGTGGTGACTCCAGGTTTCCATTCGGGCCAGTGGAGCTGTTCACAATATTCCAGATATTTTTGCCCTTGCCTGTACTCTCGGAATTAAGCTGCTTCGATCCCCCTCTGCTGGTTATTTATCTACATGACCTAAATCACGCTCAGGATCTAATAAGTCTCTTACTCTTCTTTTTAGCACTTTGGCTTCTGGGAAACCATCATCAGCTTTGCGGCACCAAATTAACGTATCATTGTAGTAGATTTCGAATACACCTTTACTGGCTGGTGCAAGTGCAACTTGTTGTAGGTCATCGGAGAAAGTTGAAAGCAACTCTTGTGCAAGCCATGAGGCTCTCAGCATCCACTGGCATAACACGCAATAACGAATAGTGATGATGGGTTTTTGCATAGGATAGATTGTTACAATTTGAGAAACGAGTGTTGATTCTAGCATTGGGGTTTATAAAGTGGCTAGATAAGGAGAAAAAAACGGGGGTCACCCCCCGAAATTATCCAGGGAGACCTCAATGTTAAGGTCAGATTTTAGATTACGGGTTATTTACAAACTAACAACCTATTTGTGGCAAGTTGAGTGGTAATGGTGATAACATTTATGAATTCTGTGACCGGTTTGTATATTTAATGAGTTTTTCTCGTAAACTGTTAATCCATTCTTGCCTATATTTAAATTCTGATTGGATTGCCTGACGATGAGATAAAGTCAAATTTGGATGCCAAATTGAAAAAATAAGCACAACTCTGTCCCTATCTCCGCCGTTATGCGCCATATGCAAATATGAATCATCGAAAACAGTTAATTCGTTTTCTTGCCATAGCGTTCGTTCTCCGTTGACCTCCAAGTAACAATTTGGGGGAATATCTATCGCTAAATGTACGGTAAGGCTGTGGTTTGATAAGCCGTAATGAGGGGGGATCGTTTGGCCTTTGGCGAGTTTGGAGAAAAAGACCTCATAAGGTGCGTCAGTTAACCCATAGCATGGCACGCTTTTTAAGGCATTTATTAAAACGGGGAAGTGTGTAGTAACAGATGTATCTTCAAGCCCTTCTTTAAATAAGGAAAGAGCCTGCCACCTATCATTATTAGCAAGAGTGGGGAATGCAGTTTCATATTCCTTGCCCGACAAATAAGGAGCTAAGTGTGAAGCTGCAGAATCAAAATTGTGATAGAACTCATTAATGATCTCAGGAATAGCAGCTTTAAACGCTTGCACCCAGTCAAGTGTCTCAGCTTGCCATATTGGCATTGCGTTGAGCTCTGACACATAAAAAAGGTGGGGAGCCTGAGCTGTTTTAAAAGGTTTGCTACTATATTGAACCCAGCGTGCTGTTTCGATATTTTTTGCGTTGGCTAAATTTCGCTCCATACATCGCCAAGCTTGTTGAAAGCGTTCAAGTGTTTGTGAAGCTGTTGTGCTTGCAAGCTGGAGCTGTTTAAAATTGCCAGTCAACATTTCACAAAGCGCGTAGCAAACTAACGCGATTTCCTCGTTACCTGTATTTTCGAGCAAATGACCAAGATAAAGGTAAATCAAATAGTTGTTGGGTGCTAGCTTCAAGCAGTGGATATAGGCTTGTTCGCTCGCTAAAAAAGCACCTATTTGTTCTAAAATCACCGCGATGCGGTAGCTGAGTTCGGCGTTATCAGGGTGGGTGAGTCGTAGATTGGATAATAGTATTGGCCAGTTACTTTTAGGCTCTGAGTGGAGAATTGGCTGTATTAGAGCGTCAATATTTAGTGGCTGTTTTTCTTCTTTTGTCATTGTGCTCTCGCCTCTGATTCATTTTTTACAATGCCGATATCAAGTGGTAATGTCATTCTGTAGCTATTTTCTGTCGCCGTAAATGGCTGAGTACCATGCCAAAAGTAGGATGGAAAGATAACGATTTGGCCGCGTTTGGGTTTTACGGTTCTAAATGGTTGAAAATCGTAAGGCGGGGCTAGAGGAGGTCTGCCGAATTCGATAACGCCGTTTTCCGTGTCGTCTTCTGGTGTATTAATGTAGAGCACCACACTTATCCAACCAGCGGGATGAATATGGCTCACATGAAAACCTTGTTCGGTTAATTTTACAGACCAGGAGCCAGTTATTTGTCGCTGTGTGTTTAAGTGTGCAAGAAAAGGGTGTTCAGAGGTGGCGTTTAACTGTTTGAGAGATTGCTCAATATCATGAAGTAATTGAACTTTGGTTTTAGTGATTATCTCTATGTCCCGGTTTAACAAGCCGCCAGAAACTTGAGAGCCGTTAACCAAAGTCTGTTCGCTGGGCGCCTGCTTACCTTGGTGCAGTGTGAGTAAGCAAGACTCTAGCTCTGAGATGAACTCTTCGCGGTTTGTGTAGCCATCAGGCGTTTGTAACTCGGTTGTAAGAATAAACTCAGGGTTGCACAATTCACGATGCTTTTTTTCATCGGTAGCTTGATAAACCACGCTTAACCAAGCCAGCGCAAGTTGTGAGTTGGGGTTAGTGTGTAGCACTTTCTCAAGCAGTGCACTTGCGTTGTCAAACTTACCAAGTTGAATGGCAAACTTTGCTTGTTCACACATTCTATCTTGCTCCGCAACAATCTTATTTGCTTTGTCTAGATACTCAAAGGCTATGTCAAAATCACTTTTAGTTGCTGCTAGGCGACCTTGTAAAGTCAACATAACGGCGGATGAATCCGCATAATTAGACTGTAAAATACATTGTTTGCACGCCTCGTATTGACCCGTATTCCAGTATAGCTCAGCAAGGCACTCAATTAATGGTAGTTTGTTATTTGCAGTTTCTAAAGCAGATAAAAGGCTTTTGGCGAAGCGCTGTTGTTGGCCATTTTGCCAGTAGAGTTCATTAAGGCTTTGGTGAATTGTGGTGTTATATGGCGCTCGCTTTAATGCAAGTTGATAAGCCTCTTGAGCTTGTTCAAACTGACCTTTTGCAAAAAAACAGTCACCAAGGTTATACAAAGGTTCATATTGTTCAGGGCTTTGCCTATGAACTAAATGAAAGCATTGAATTGCTTGATCAAATTTAGCTTGTAACTTATAACAAACCCCTAAATTATGGACTGCTCTATATGCAATTGGTGAGTGCTTGGGGACTGATAAGTAAAGTTCAATGGCTTTGTCTAGGTGGCCTTGGGCTTTTTCGATGTCTCCAAGAAGCTTAGTAAATTGGCCTGAACTATCTTTAGTATGTCCTTTCGATGACCATGATGCAGCGGATTCAAAGTGATTCTGTTCAAGATGCAACAGCGCTAAATTTTTAAATACTTCAATATGTTGAGGCTCTACTTCCAAGATTGCTAAATAGAGATCCTCAGCTTGCTTAAAATCCCCTAATTGCCAGTAACACTTTGCTAAGTGGCTTTGTACTTCTACTCGTGGCGCAAGGTTGTTTGCTTGTTGTAAAGCTGTTATTGCACTCGACCAATTATTTAGGGCTTTATGGCAAATGCCAGTTAAATATTGTAAGTCTGGGTGCTGTACATGAGTAAAAGGTTGAAGTAACTCTAAGGCACTTTGTTCCCGTTTTTGTTGGATAAGCCTGAAAGCACTTTGAATAGCGTCGTTTATTTCATGCGTTTGCTTCATATTGTTATTTTACTTAAACGTTTACAGGTAAAAGCAGAGCTGTTGATTTTATAATCAGGCTCTGTCTGCGGTATTTATCTTTCTTAATCTTAGTCAAACTATATAAAACAGCGAGTAGAGTTATTGTTATTTTCTCACACTCTTAGCCTTTCCCCATCTATTGATAGTTCTATTTAACAACCAAAATGCTTGGTTGTTAGTTCAACGCTAGCAGGGTTTTAGCTATGCCTCAGTTCGAGGAGTTATGGTTGACTCTTTTAGGTTATGACCTTACGTATTGTCATCAAAAAAACAAAAAAGGGAGCCGAGGCTCCCTATTAATTTAGAATCAGCTGATTAGAAGGTATAAACAGCACTTACAAAGTAGCGAGGACCAATTACGTCGTATAGTTCTGGGAACGTATTAGCTTGTTGTTGAGCATCACCTAGCGGTGTTGGTTCAGTATCTAACACATTCTTAATACCAAACGTTGCTTCAACGTGGTCAGTAAAGTGATAGCTAGCGCTTAGATCAAGATACCACTCAGCTTTAGAAATCGGAGCGATTTCGTTTTCTCCAGTGTCATCATCCACTTCACTCATATAGCGAACTAGCGCTGAAAGTGTCAAATCACCTGAAGTCCATGTAAAGCGGTTGTTACTTTGGAATTCTGGGCGAGGTGTTCCACAGGTATTACCAAACTTACCTTCACAATAATTAGTCTCAGTAAAGCCAACGCTCGGTGTTTCAAAGTACTCATCTAAAATAGTGTTCTTTGAACTAATATTCAGTGTCGAACCATTTCCGCCGATACCAAAGCCAAGTTCGGTCGTCCAGTTGAAATTGATGTCATAACCTTTAGTACCTAATTCCGCAATGTTTGCATTAAGTGCAGTTACAAGGTCTACGTTACCGTCCGGACGGCGGGTGATCGCTTGACAAAACTCAGAGTTAGGATCTTTTAATTGGTTATAACAAATATCAAGAATATTATTTACACCACCACCTAATACATCGATAGCATCATCAATTTGAATGTCGAAATAATCAATTGTAACGTCGAAGTTTTCAGTTGGTGTGATAACAAGACCAAGCGTTATTGCTTCAGAGGTTTCTTCTTTCAGGTCTGGATTACCGCCAAAACTACCTTCGATTTGAGCATTCGCTTGCTCAAATACACCAACCTGAGAAGCTGCAACACCATGCGCCTCACATAGAGCTCGATCCGTTTGACCTTCTACAAAACCAGCCACACTACATGGATCGGTTGCGCTTGGGAAGCCATTTGCTGCACCTTGGAATAGCTCTGAAATATTAGGCGCACGCACTGATTCTTGATAACCAGCACGGAACGATACATACTCGTTCACTTTCCAGTTGATTGTCGTTGCGAAAGAAGAAGCGTTACCAATGTTTGAGTAGTCAGACAGACGACCCGCGAACCATAACGTGATATCTTCTGCAAATGCCGCATCTGTCACTAATGGAATGTCGATTTCCGTGAAGATTTCATCAACACTGTAACTACCAACAGTTGGTTCACCAGCGTTAAAGCCAAGTACATCACCAGATGCTAAGAACTCGTCAGGGCGGAAGCTTGAGTCATCGAAGCGGCTTTCGTAACCGATTACAAAGCCTACTGGCATATCAGCAGAAGGAACAGTAAACGGCAGTTCTCCAGCAAAATCAATGTGGAAAATCTCTTGTTTGATATTCGTTACGTTCGATGCACCAACGTTAATAAAGTCGATAGCTGCTTGTGAAATATTACCTTCACCAAAAATGTTTAGTGGCGCACAACCACCAGAGGTATCCTGACATGCAGTGCCATCGTCGTTAACCAAGATTGCTTGTCTGAAACGTGTTTCAGAAACATCGTTATTTAGTAGGTTTGAGCGATCTAGCTCTGAACGGCTGTAGTAAGCATTGTATGCCCAATCACCAATAAAACCATCAACCCCTACCAGTAATCGCATAGCGTTTCGAGTGTCGACTACTTGGCGAGGGCCATTTTCAACCATACGGCGACCGATGAATGGTAAAACATAATTGCCGTCAGCGTTAAGTGCGCTGATCATATTACCTGTTGGCTCACCATCAGCGTCAAGTTCAGGTACTAACGCATTCATTGCTGCTTGAACATCAGCACCAAAGAATGGGCTATTAGGGTTCACTTCTAAATTGCCCACAAACGCAGGAGTTGGAGCCAATTGCTGTGGTACTTCATTGCGAATGAATGATAACTCGCTATATAAGCGGGTATCATCATTAATGTAATAATGTGCAAAGGAGTTAAGTGTTAATCGCTCTTGTGGCAATTGAAGGTAGTTATCCGGCGCATAGTTAAATGCATCTGCTGATGTGTAAGGTAGGCCTTCACCATTAGGACCAAAACGACCTAATGTAGTGCCGTTAGGCAGTGTTGGGCCAGCAAAAACACGAGTGCCTGGTATACCAGAAGAACCACCTGGGACTAGGCTATTTTCGCCTTCAGTTAATGTTACGCTCGTAAAGTCCCTATCGCCTTGGAAGATGGACTCGCGCTTAGCATAACCTATATACACCGTAGCGTTACCTTTATCATCTGCAAAGTTACCGCCCAGAGTAAGATCGGTGTTGAACTTCTCACCATCACCTTCTTCGGTGATATCATATAGTGCTGAAATTTCTGCACCTTCAAAGTCATCTTTCAGACGGAAGTTTACAACACCCGCTAATGCATCTGAACCGTATACCGCACCTGCACCACCAGTGATAATATCTACACCTTCGATAAGCGAAGCTGGAATTGTGTTAAGGTCGACAACACCTGTTTGCGTTGCTGGTACCCAACGACGGCCGTTTACAAGTACAAGAGTACGCTCATTTCCCAAACCACGTAAGTCAACACGCGCTGTACCATCACCTGGGTTGTTTGAACTAGGGCCAAAAGAAGGCACTGTTAATGGAAGCTCTGCGAGTTTCTGCTCAACGTTTAAATTACCAGACATCGCAAATTCTGCGCCATCTAGTTCAATAACTGGTGTTTTAGCCGTTAAAGCCACACGCTGGATACGAGAACCTGTAATAGAAATTCTTTCTACTTCTTCAGTAGCCCCGTCTGTGGTTTCTTCAGCTGATGCTTGTAGTCCTATACTTCCGCCGATTAGGCATGCAGAAGTGATAAGCATACTTAACTTAGAACGCTTAAATTGTTTCATGATATCCCCTGATTGGTACATTTTATTTGGATACCTTTGATGATGAACATAATTTTTCATCACAAAGGCTTATTAGTATCACTGCGAGGCTATGACGGAAGTTAAGAATAAGCTAGGCGAGATACACAAGAAGATAGAAATGAGTGACGAAAGGAGAGAAAAAAAAGATCAAAATTAATTTGCACATTACATTGTGACAATCTATAACAATAATATGTTAACTATTGTGAAATGAAGAACAAGGTATTAGTATCTCTAAATACCTTATAGTTGTGTTCAAGGTGATAAATGAAAAACGTTACAATCCTTACCCCTTCAAGCGCTGTGAGCTTTGGGGCTGAAATAAGTACAAAGCTAAAAGAGTCACTTATTTGTCCCCGGTTTGTTTACTATGAAACAATTGTTGATATTTTAGAAACTATAGAGCGTGGGGGAATAGACTGTTTGTTAATAGATTCAGAATTGGCCGAGCTGGAGAAGTCACTCTTTTTAACATCAAAGCTATCTGCGGTGTCGATGATCAAAATCAGTAAGAATATAGATACTACAGACCAAACAAACTTGAGTTTTAAAGAGTTAGAGAGAAGAGATACACTACTGGCGAATCTTGTTTATGCAACATATATGATGGCTAATGAGAAAGATCAAACAGAATCACAATCCAATTACATACCAGAGCAACGTTTGATTGTTAAAGACTCAGGGCATATACATGTGATAAAGGTCGAAGACTTGGCATGGGTTGGTGGTGCTGGTAATTATGTAGAACTTCATATGATTAATCGAGAGCGTTCCATTTTGCACAGGGATACCATGTCTTCGATGGAGAAAAGTTTAAAGACGTTTGGCTTTTCTAGGATCCATAAATCATCGTTAGTTAATTTGAACGCAATTAGCGAACTCAAAACAAGAGATAACGGTGACTATGATGTTATTCTCGAAAATGGAGACTCTTTGCATTTATCAAGACGATATAAGCAAAACTTGTCATCATTATTACAGGCCAGTGCTAATTGAGCTATCCGTTAGCGAACGCCTTTGGCAAAATTTACAAATTCACTAAATATTGAATCCTTAATAAGCCTATCGGGCGTAAAAGCGTAGTAGTTTTGGTAAGTGCCTTCAATAACGCCAATTAGGCTTACATCGTAATGGCGATGTAGTTCTGATTTTATTGATAAAGGTGCAGGGAAAATACCAAACTCTTGCTGTCCCAAAGCCTTCATTAAAGCACTGTCGTCAACATGACCTGCAACCTTAACTTCAATACCCTGTTCCTGAAACCAAAACTGAATGGAATTGTTAACTGGGCTATTTTTTGCTGGAAGAATAATAGGTTCGTCCTGCAAAGAATGTGGATAAGCTGGGCGAAGGCGTAGAGCACTTGAAGCTGAACCATAGAAGCCAATTTGACTTTTGCCAATCTCATGGCAGAACACCTTAAACGGTAAGTTACTGTCTAGTGGCTTATCAGCAAGAACAATATCGAGTTTATGCATGGCCATTTGAGCTAGTAGCTCCGATTGTTGCCCGTCAATGCAATGTAGATTAGCGATCTGTTCGTTTTCGATTAACGGTGCGAGCCATTTAGACACCAATGATTTGGGAATGGCATCGGAAATACCAACCTTCAGTGTGCGGTGTATGGCTGAGGACCCATCTTGTGTTGTTTCTAGCCATTCTTTGGCTATCGAAAACATATCGTCCGCATACTGCTTAGTCAAAATGCCGAAGTCAGTTAATCTGAGTCCTCTTCCTTCTCTTACAAATAGAGGCTTTCCTAGTCTTTCCTCAAGACTAGACAACTGAGCACTAATGGTTTGAGGAGTCAGATGCAGTATTTTACTCGCACCTGCAATACTACCTTCATTACTAACTTGCCAAAAATAATACAGGTGATTAAAGTTTATGTTCATATGGTTCGTAAAAAACTTATAGTTAGTTAGATATAATCAGCTTTTATCTTTTTTTGAACATTAGTAGATTTAGACTTACAGCGCAAGTATTAGTTGGCTGACTGTTTAGACTAAGCTGAGCTTTCAGTTATTTGAAGTTTCCAAATTCGCAAAGCGTGTTGCGATAGATTGAGGTAACAATGAAATTGAATCTTGTTGGTGTGCATGAACCTATAACGGTGGCAAGTAAGGTTGCTTTTTCAAAAGCAGTAAATAGTGCATTAAGCTGTTATGCAACTAATATCCGCAAAATAAATGTGCGAGTCGAAAAGCTAGCCGACAGGCGAAAAGGCAAGCTGGCTCAATGTCAGGTAGAGTTGCAATTGCCTGGCTTACCAACTTTGAGAGTTAAAACAAAAGGTAAAACGCTTTTGCAAGCACTAAACAGAGCGTTGAATAATTGCAAACAGATTTTAAAGCAGAAGTATTTCAAACTCAGTTAGCTGAGTGATTCCATTCCCAAGCACTTGTAGCGGCAAGGAAGCCGCACAATTTTTTTAAAGATCTTCGATAAATTACCGATATGTTGGTCAAAGGAAGTCATATTGGTCAAAATTAATGAACGTTAACTTTTTAATTCATTCTCCAACTCAACTAGTCACTAGTCACAAAGAGCAGGAAACAAAAGCTGAAAAGGTGGAAGAGTTAAAACCACTTAGACTATCGGAAGAAGATCTGTCTAAACTGTCTGGGGAAGAAGTCAGAGAGGAACAAGAGGAAGCTGCATTACCTCCACATATTCAGCAAATGGTCGAAAAGCTTAAAGAGTTAAGAGAAAAAATAAAGGAAGAGCAAAAGTTACTCGAAGAGCTAAAAGCAAGTGATCAATACGCTGATGAAATGAAAGCTGAGCTAATTACTCAGAAGCTTGAATATATTTTACGTATGCAAAGTCAAGTCATAGAGTTGACCAAAAATATTCAAGAAGCAATGAAAGAAGCTGGCATTAGCGATCCCGGTGTATTGTTAAAAGCCTTAGCTTAGGAATCCGACCAGTAAGATATTGCCCTGTGCCATATTTGGACGTTGGCAGCATAAATCAATTCGCATATTGGCCGCCGATTTATAAAGCCGCTTTACTTTATTCAGCGGCTTTGTGATTAGCTGCAATGACTTTACTCTCAGGCTTCTTCTTGTTATTCCATCAAGGAAGGCATAAGAAGTAGAGTTTAATGCTGAGTGGCAGGCACTTAGCATCTGCTCTGTTATTAAGTTTTGATGTATTGCTTCATAACCTGCTTGCTCGGTCAACTCTCCCTTCGAAGCAGCTAACACACACACTGCATAAACATCAAATATGCCAATTGCTCGCACTTTTTGGCTGCTTGGATCCTCATACGCGACCATGACGCAAGGGAGGTTGTCCGGGTTATATTCCATTTGGTGGGTTTGATAGAGCCTAAGTTCCGTGTCTATGTGTTTGATCATTAACTTTTCTAACTGTCCGACCTGAGGCAAAGGGACGCCTTTGTGGATGGTGTGAATTTGTCGAGTTTTAGCGTTCTCTTCGGCGGCAACTACCAAAGGCATAATTTTGGTATGAAGATCGTCATCAGCAAATGGTTTAGATAATACAAACTCCGCTCCATGATCTAGCGCAAGCTTTATTTGCTCCCGATCATCAACCGTCGTCACCATGGCCATAGTAACATCAAGTTGCTTTTGCTTTATGGCTTTAACCAGAGCGAGTCCTGAAATATCAGGCATGTGCCAATCAGTCAGTACGATATCTGGATGCCAAGAACCAATAATTTTTAGTGCCTCTTTTGCACTTTGTGCTTTTTTTATCAACAGTTTACGATATCTGAAGCGGACTAAGCCGCGACGAATAATTTCAAGTGTTGCTGCACTGTCATCCACGAGCAATATCTTCACACATTACCACTTTATTGAAAAATATAGATTTATTATAGGCATGATTTTTAACCAATACTAAAATGAAAGTAAGAAATTAACGAGTGCATAATATGTTTTTAGGCAAATTACCAGTCGATGTATTTATCTATATGGCGGTGAATATCGGACTACTGATATTAGCTTTTTGGTTTTATATTCTGTTGTTAATTCTGCGAGAGTTTAGGCTGTTTGCAAAGCAAACCGGTGGAGCCGGGACGTCAAACCCAGATCAGCAGTATTTACTTCAGCATTGTCGCGACGCAATTGATAAAGCGATGAAGTTTGTCGAAGACAATCAACACACCATACAGGATTTGGCTACCTTACAAGTCCATTTAGAGCAGCAGCTATCTGAGATCAAGCGAGCAACGCAGGAGCAGCTATCTCCGGAAGAGCAAGTAAAGATGGATGATCTGAATAGTAAGCTAATTAAATCTCATCGTTTAATAAAGAAACTTCGAGGTGATTTGTCGAAAAGCCTAGATCGACTTAAGCAAACAAGAAGAAAACTATATGATCAATATGAGTCTACGGAGGAATTACAAAAAGAAAATGACACACTAAAGCAGCAGCTAGAAGCTTCTAAATCTATGGGAGGTCCATCCGAGCAAGAAGTAGAGCAATTAGTCGCAACTTTTGAAAAGGAGCGTCAAGACATGTCTAAAACAATTGACGAATATAAAAAGCAAATCGCAGAACAAAGTCAGGCTTTGCAACAATTAATGGTGCAAGAGCAAGAAGTAGAGGATGGTCCGAAGCTTCAAGCTATCCAGAAAGAGCTAGAGCAAACGCGAGATGCGTTAGCGCATTTATCCAAAGAGAAGAAGTTTATAGAAAGTCGCTACTTGGAAGTTGTCAAAAATCAGAATCAATAGTTAACAAAATGTTTTATTTTGTCGTGACATTGTACTTTGCTTTGTGTAAGGTTTATTCACTCACATTACCCGCTTTGCAACTAGTTTTTTGAAATTTACGTTACTTTAAATGAGTAATTAAGACAATCGGCAACGATTTTTATGCTTCCACAAAGCGACGTAGTGTACAAATACCAAACAGTTTATGTTCAACATCATGAAGTGGCACAGTTTCAAAAACTAAGGCAGTGGTAAAAGGATTATTTCATGGCCTATATTCCAGATACGAGCGCTCAAGACTCGGTGGTTGAAAGACCAAAAAAAAACAAGTTGGTGATTTTAGCAATAGGCATTGTTGCTCTCATTTCTATCTACTTTATGTTACCCATAGCCACTCAATGGCTTAGCGGTCAAACCGCTGTTTCCAGTGATAAGATTCATGTTTCATCGGTGAAGCGCGGTGATTTCGTTCGTGATATATCTGTTCAAGGAAAAGTCGTTGCTGCAAGACGTCCCACCATTTACAGTCCGGCTCAAGGTACCGTTACCTATCTAGTTGAATCCGGTGACAGTGTTGTTGAGGGACAGGCGCTTGCTGTTTTAGATAGCCCTGAACTAAAAAGTGAATTTGCACAACACCAAGCTGAGCTAAGTCGGTTAGAAACAGAGCTTCAGCGACAAATTATTCAAGCTAAAAAGCAAGATTTAGCCCAAGAAAACTATTTGGGTAAAGCAACGGTGGTGTTAAATGCGGCAAAGCGTGAAATGCGCCGCTCTGAAAATGGACTGCAAACACAGGTGGTTAGCGATATTGACTATCAAAAAGCGAAAGATGACCTTGAAAATGCAGAACGAGAATATCGCTTAGCAATCAAAGAGGTTGAGTTACTAAAAGAAAGTCAAAAATTTGAGATCCGCACTAAAGAACTTGAATTTGAAGCGCAAAAGGTGAAGGTTGCTGAGCTTGAAAGACAGGTGGATGCTTTAAAAATAGCCTCACCAGTCAGTGGATTAGTTGGTAACTTAGCGGTAGAGCAGAAAAATACCGTAGCAAAAAATCAACCGTTGTTAAGTGTAGTTGATCTCTCTAAATATGAGATAGAAGTGCAAATACCAGAAAGTTACTCAGATGATTTAGCCCTAGGAATGTTAGCTGAGGTGAACCTCAATGGTGATGTTTACACTGGTGAAATAGTTGCCATCTCCCCTGAAATTGAAAATGGTCGTGTTGCAGGGAAAATTCGATTTAAAGATGAGTCAATCCAGGGGCTAAGACAAAACCAGAGATTAACTAGCCGGATTGTAATTGAGCAAAAACAAAATATCGCCTATCTACCGCATGGGCAATATCTAGATGCTTACAATGGACAGTTTGCATACGTAGTCAAAGAAGGCTCGGCAATAAAAACACCAATACAAATCGGGCTAAGAAGTATTGGACAAGTAGAAGTACTATCGGGGTTAAATGTTGGCGATCAGGTTATTACCTCTGACGCACGAATTTTTAAAGACGCTCCCAGTGTGAAAATCATTCAATAAGGAGTAGCAATATGCTATCCATGCGCCATCTATCAAAAGCGTATTATACAGATACAATAAAAACTCAAGCCTTGCAGCCATTTGATTTAAGCATAGAGCAGGGAGAGTTTGTTGCTGTGATTGGACCTTCAGGTTCAGGAAAGACAACTTTTTTAAACATTACCGGGCTGCTAGAGAATTTCTGTGATGGTAGTTACGAATTGGATGGCGTCAATGTTGAGAAGTTAAGCGATAAAGCTAAATCTAAACTACGCAATGAAAAAATAGGTTTTATCTTTCAAAGCTTTAACTTAGTTCCTGAGCTGAATATTTACGATAACGTGGACATGCCACTACGTTATCGTAAATTATCTACAAAAGAACGTCATCAGCGGATCATGGATGCACTGGATAAAGTAGGGCTAGGGTCTCGTAAAAATCACTACCCGTCGCAGCTTTCTGGTGGTCAACAACAACGAGTCGCAATTGCTCGTGCTATTGCGGGCAAACCCTCATTTCTACTTGCCGATGAACCTACGGGTAACCTAGACAGTAAAATGGCTGACGGTATTATGGAACTACTCAAAGAGATCAATGCGCAAGGCACGAGCGTTGTGATGGTAACGCATGATCCACAACAAGCAGCAAAAGCACAGCGTGTTATAGAGATCCGTGACGGCGTGATAATTGAGCGGAGCCAATGTAATAAGGCGATAGCTTAGGGATAAATTATGTTCAGTTATTACCTTAAATTAGCGCTCATCTCACTGCGGAAAACGCCGTTTTTATCATTTTTAATGATAGCAACTATCGCAATAGGTATTGGCGCTGCAATGACCACCTATACAGTTAGCTATTTGCTGGAAAAAGACCCTATTCCATCAAAAAGTGACAAGTTATTTAATGTTCGTCTAAATAGTTATGGGCCGGATAAGCCTTTCAATATCTCTCAGGGCAAGGAAGTGCCGCCTTATATCCTAACTTACCAAGATGCAATCAATTTGCAAAATGCCAAGCGAGGCGTACAACAAACACCCTTAGGAAACTTCAAGATGATGACCCGCTCTACGGAGCAACCTATTACTGATGCAAAAATGACGTCAATTAGAACCGCTTATAGAGATATGTTTAGTATGTTCGAGGTACCATTTAAATTTGGTGGTGCTTGGGATGAATCAGCGGATAAAGACGGTCTAGAAGTGGCAGTAATAAGTAGCGATTTAAACGATGAGTTGTTTAACGGAGAAAACTCAATCGGTAAATTGTTACTGATAGGTGATCTGCAATATCGCGTTGTGGGAGTGACTGATGACTGGTATCCAGTCCCTAAGTTCTTTGACTATAGGACGCGAGCGTTCAATAAGCCAAGAGATATCATCATTCCATTTCAGGCTCAGATAAATAATCAACACTGGACTAGTTCGGATATCTCTTTTCAATGTTGGAAGGATCCTGAGGACGAATCTTTTACCGCAGTTTTAGCCTCTGAATGCGTTTGGGTCTCATACTGGGTTGAATTGAGCTCGGCAGCAGAGCGCGATAGTTACATGGACTTCTTGGTCAATTATTCAATGGAGCAAAGACAGTATGGTCGCTTTTTACGGGAGCCATTTCATCGTCTTTTTGACGTGAAGGAGCAATTAGTAGAAAGAAAGATTATAAAAGACGATGGTAATGTAGCTGTATGGCTGGCCTTTGCATTTCTTATCGTGTGTTTGCTTAACTGTATGGCCATGATGGTGGCAAAGTTCCATAGCAAAGCCGGTGAAGTTGGGCTCCGCAGAGCGGTTGGTGCTTCTAAGCAAGATATTTTTGCTCAATTTACCGTTGAAACCTGCATTATCGGGTTGCTTGGTGGGATACTTGGATTGGTGTTGGCTCAAATTGGGCTGAGTGTGACAGCTCAGCTTTATAGTCACCTATATGCTGAGATGTTAGAGATGACGTACAGTATTGTAATGATGACGATTGTATTGGCTGTAGTCAGTGCGGTTATTTTTGGTTTACTACCGACTTTACATGCGGCAAAAGTGCGGCCATCTAGTCAGCTGAAAAGTCTGTAGGAGCATAACAATGAGAGATTTATTGCCGATTTTAAAAATCTTGAACAACAACAAAGCATCTCCATTACTGCTCGCAGTACAGATTGCACTAACATTTACGATTTTGGTTAATGCGATTTATATGATGGTGCTAAAAGAGCAAGAGTTAGTGCAACCAACAGGGCTCACAGAGCAGCAACTGTTCAGCTTCAGCACGAACCTTGAAGGTACTGATGACGAAAAGAATGCGGCACTTGATACCGACCTTGCGGATATCCGAGCTCTAGCTAGCGTTGAAAGTGCAAGCACAATTACCAGCATGCCGCTAACCAATTGGGGACGCTCTCTCTATGTTGGTTTAACACCCGATGAAAAAGAAAGGATTATTCACGCTGGTTATTATGGCGCTGATGAAACGATTGTCGATACGCTTGGGTTGCGCGTAGTAGCTGGAAGAAACTTTCAACATAACGACGTGATTCACAGATACTATGACGGTCATTCAGAGTCTGCAAGTGTTTTAATTTCCCAAGATTTAGCGGGTAAGATCCGGCCTAACGATTGGCGCAGTGTCGTTGGAGAGACCATTTATGTTCAGTCAGTACCGCAGAAGGTTGTGGGTATCGTTGAAACCATGAAGTCTCCTTGGCGATTTTGGTATGCCTACGATATGACGGTGATCGGATCTGTTAGAGAGCATTATATCGAAACCATCATTGTAGTCAGATCGAAACCAAATCAGCGAGACGCTGCAATGGCAGAAGTTCAGGCGTTATTGCTTAACAAGCCTGGCCGTCAAGTGGATGCATTTAAATCATTTGAGGAAATAAAGACGGAGAATTTGCAAGCTGATTACGCGGTGAGCCAAACACTGAAGGCTGTGATTGGGGCATTGGCATGTGTGACTATGCTGGGTATATTTGGTCAGGCCAGATACACCGTCTATAAACGCAGAAAGCATATAGGTACTCGTCGTGCACTGGGGGCGACTCAGGCTGATATTCTACGTTACTTTATGATTGAAAATGCAGTCGTGTCACTATTTGGTATTGTACTTGGGGTGATTATCGCAGTTGTTGTGAATGTTTACTTAGTCAACTATTTTGGTCTTACCAGCGTACCTGGTGATTATTTGATTGCAGGTGCTGTACTGATGCTAATTGCTGGTCAGTTGGCAGTTATTTACCCCGCTCTGATTGCTGCTAAAGTGCCACCAGCTATCGCAACTCGCACTGCATAGCTACTATTTCAAGCCTTCAGTTACTTTGCTAAAATGGTGGCTGGAGGCTTGAAATTATTATGCTTAAAATCTCAAATAACGTCACACTAGCTGAGTGGGAAATCGATATTTCCGCAATTCGCGCGCAGGGTGCGGGTGGACAAAACGTCAATAAAGTCTCCAGCGCTATCCATCTTAGGTTTGATATTAATCGCTCAACACTGCCCGATTTTTACAAGACACGCCTGCTTGCACTTAAAGACTCAAGAGTGACAAAAGAGGGGGTAATTGTGCTCAAAGCACAAAGCTTCCGTACCCAAGAGCAAAATAAAGAAGATGCCTTGGAGCGGCTAAAAACACTGATCCTAGCGGCCACCAAAGTTGAAAAAGCACGCAGAGCAACCAAACCAACAAAAAGCTCGCAAAAAAAGCGCTTGAATCAAAAGACGAAACGTGGCCAAACCAAATCACTAAGGGGCTCGGTTAATTGGTAATGAGCTTAGCCGTTGATAACTTTGTATCCTGTATTCGCCCACCTGAACTGTGAATATAAAGTTTATTCGATTCAAAACCGGCATTAATAAGGAGTTGATCGGATATATGAATTTAGTTCACCTGATCTTAGGATAATTAACGTCTTTCTCGCTGCTATTTTTAATCGCAATTTAGCCATGTTAGTTGGTCATGCAAGGTCTAAATCTGCTTAGTCGACTTTCCTGCAAAATAAGTTTCTTTTAGCCGGGTAATGACCTCAGTGCTTACCCAATAAATGTTTGATACATCACCGGGTTCATTATATCTGCCGAAAAACAGATATTTACCATCAGGTGTAATTCTTGGGACGGTTTCTGAATAAGGGGTATTGACCCCTTCACCTAAATTTATAGGACGAGACCAAGTGCCATCCTGCTCCTTAAAATAGACATATAGGTCGTTATCTTTTCGACTTTTATCGCCTCTGTGACGACTATTAACCAATAGGTAATCGTTAGCGGGCGAAATAAAACCATGAAATCCAAACTCAATATCAATGGCTTTGGGAGTCGTAAGCGCGCCGTTTTTATTTTCTGCGGTATACATTTTGCGTTCTGACATATTGGAAAAAACAGTGTCGCCATTCGCGCTTTGGTTGAAGTCTGAAAACTTACCCGTATTTATTGCCGAATCGAACCTTTTAGCCTCACTCCAGCCATCTTTGCTACGGGTAACGTACCAAATTCCGGACGCTTTGGGGTCATCTGAACGCGCGGTAAAGTAAATCCGATTGCCGTTCAAACTTACATGGGGGACCAGTTCATAACTCATTCTTCCACGAGTAAAATTTGCGGCTTGAGGTTGAGTCCACTGTGCATTTTCTATTTTTGAATACATGATCCGTGGGCTTGAATCGACATTTTCTTGCTCTTCGAAGGCGGTAAAATACACCTCTGTAAGGTCGGGAGAGAACGACACGCCGAATTCATAACGACCGTTAATCGAGATGATATCGGGGGCAAAAAGCTGCGCGGTTAACCCCGGAGGTGTCTGGCCGAGCCAAGGTCCTTTTAGCCTAGGAAAGGCTTCGTTAGCATGGGCATGATTGGTGAGCATGGCGGCTGCAAAAAGTAAGGGGGTGGCGGGTTTTATCATATTCATCCTGTTCTCCTTAAGCGCTTGATAAACCTGCTTAAAGTTGCTGGTATTATACCAATTGAATTAATTCTCTAATCAATTTGAAGGGTGAAATAGCATATTAGCTTCGTTAAAAATTTCTCATTTAGAACAACTAAATAGCAAAATTTTTGCCTTGCCTATATGGATATAGGTACCTTAGCGGTAGCAGGACGCGAGAGCGGTGCTACTAAGCGATTTCCCCGCTTCAAGATAGATCATTTACTTAATACAACTGGTATTAGCGCTTCACATTATTATTTTTAACAGAAAGCAGTGTATCAGCAAAGAGGGGGAAACCGTGTGTAAAGTAATGTAAAACAATGACTAATTAGTTCTCAACTTTCATTGTGAATGTTGCTACACAGCGGTTATCATTACCAGTATTAAATACAGCTATATCCATGCTCAATTTTCGATGGCTTTAGCTGTATTTGTCGTTAGGATGTCGTCTTTTTAACCACAAACACTAGCTCGGTGTTAGCGCACTAGACTTTTTGCCAAGTTTTCAATCAGTAAAAATTGCTTGGCGATATCTTCAGCCCAGCTGGGATCGTATTCCTTTGCCAATTTTTTTGGGCTGAATAAGTTGGCTCCATAGTCAAGAGAGATCAGTATATCGCTACCCTCTATAAACATTTGGGCTTTTACTTCGGGGATTTTTAACCCTTTTGGTAGGTTACCAGATGAGAAGAACGTTTTGACTTGCGACAATTTCGCCATATATTCTGGCGTGAGTACTTCGCGGCAAGTTTCTTCGTCTTTAGCATAGACTTGATACTCTTTTTCAAAGTCTTCTTTTTCAAATTTAACTCGCTGTAATCCTTTTAGAGATTGACGTCGACTTATCAGCATGTTCCAAAGTCCCGCATCTTGTAATACCACGATTGGAGTATCTACAGGTTCAGGCATACTCAATTTTATAACTGCACCATTAAACAAACGTTTACTGTCATTGTTCTGATGAAGCGTGCGTACATGCACTTCAGTAAAGTAAAAATGAATGCCATTTACTTTGCCGTTAAATCCATCCTCAGCTACAGCTCGTCCTCCTTTGGTTAATATACCTGCACTGATAGCTTCCTCGCAGATAAGTAAATTACCACCGACTGAATATTCTAAGTTAAGCGCCGAAGCAATTGGCGCCACCATATAAGCTCTAGTTAACACCCCCTTAGTGAAAGACTTAAGAGAGCGTTTTAACAAAAAGTAGATAGGAATTATTGAGATTAGGAGAAAAGGCGCAAGAAATAGTAAGGGGATTGCAATACCAATCGCCCACCATTTATAGCGTTTAAACGACTTCTCCTTGTTGTCGAGTTCTGTATCAAAGCCAGAATTTGTTTTGTCTAAATTGTAATAGGCCTCTTTTAACTGCATCTCAACGCCAGCTAGACGCTGATCAATATGATGGAGAGACCTTTGTTCTAATAATGGCATAAACTTTCCTTGTAAGTCGCAATGGTAATGGAGAAAAATTGTACCTTGTAATAAATTATAAAGTAAGAGGTATAGAGTAGGGAATATTATAAAAGGCGAATACAGCTTTCTGCGTGACGCCTTTTGCTAATTTAGGGAATTGTTTACTCTTGAATCGCGTACTTAATATTAGCCTTGAATGCTTCTGCTTCGAGTGGTGCATTTTCGTATCCGTACTTTTGCATATCCGAGATGTGTTGGCGAAGTACATCTGCAAAATTAGCGCGTTCGATTTGCAGGACGTGAACCAGTTCGTGCGCAAGTTTTGGCCTATTTAACTCAAATCCATGGCGAACGTAAATTGAGTACCCGAATACCTGAGCGTTGTTTACTATTCCTTCGCCAATAAAGCCCAGAGACTCACCCATTGCCTTTAGTGCTTTGTTTTCAATAGGAAATGGAACAGTATCAAGATAAATGATGCGAACTTTTTCTGGGTGCTTAATCCCGATTTCTTTTGCCAATGCAATGCCATTGGCGTCAAGCGGTATACCTACCTCTCTACCTTGCGACTCAATTTGTTGAGCCCAAGAAATGTATTCTCCCAGTAATGTCTGCATATCCATGGGGGGTTCTTTTGCTAACGTGATGGTGCTAAGCAAGATGGTCGTGCTCAAGCATAAAGACTTTATAGTCATTTTTTAATACCTTTTTATTATTATCAATGGTCAAGTAAGATTTGATTTTGTATTGCGTTATAGGCAACGAAGTTTATGATCACAAAAGTATCGAAAAAAGTCACCATTTTACATTTGTATACGAGTTCTAAGATCATTATTTTTCTTGCTAATTATTGTTAAAATCGCACTGATTTTAATCTTTTATGATTTATAGAAACGTCGTGGTAAATGGCCAAAAATTCATATTGAGATATTAAAAGTTCGCATAATTTTAGGCGTGTCTGGCTTTTAGCTTATTTAGGTAAATTGAATATTGTTAAGAATGATAACTGACAGGTACCTTGGTGTCACTAGCACTATTATCAAGGCGATGGTGTCGCTCGAATACTAGAGTAGTACCTGTGAAAAATACTGCGCAGCATCCCACTTTGACTTGGATATGCTACTTATTTATCAAGATCGGCTGCCAAATTATCGCTTATTGGACAGATGTGCTGAGCATTTCAGTCTGAATAGCTCCTGCTGTGGATAACGAACTCATTTATAGCCGCCTATTATGGACAAACATCGAAGTTTGCAATACCTCAGATGAGTTCCCGAGACTGTGACTGAACGCCAGAGCGAAGCTATGCCTGGTGTAAATATCAGGTCGAAAATTGTAGTTTTTAGAATTTTTTATTGAGAATGATTTTTATTAGTGTTAACTTCTTGGGGAACATTACTCAGAATTTGTTTTTATTACCCTCAATTTATTAATTGTTAGGATGTTGAGGGTTTAGAGTGGGTTTGTCCGTGAAATTGTAATTAACCTGCCAGGTTTATGTGGAGTATCTGCAAGATAAATAGCGCGGTACTGACTGAGGTTAACCGGATCATTACTAACAAAATTTAAAAGCAACTTTTGAACGCATTCTATATTTCACTTGAATTGAACACTTAGCTTTTCTGAAGCGGCTAATAATGAGTAGTGAAATGCATAGCCAGATACAACTGAATAAAACATGCGCAATACAGGCGAAAACCATGCTCGCTTGGTTGGTATGGTAAAGCTTATATTCTTTATAGGCATGTTGAAGTTGTGTCTAAAGGAAGTATAGCTACAGATGCCAGAGTGATACGGGGATTGGAAGGGGGTTAAAAAATGACTGTGTGTAGTGACATTGGGATAAGTACAGCGAATAAACAGCAACAGATCGACAACGTGGTTGGGCAGAATTTTGTGCAGTTGATGCCCGGTCTTTCTGTGAGCATATCTTCAGCGCAAGATATGGGTGCTGCAGATACTAAACACATATTTCCTGGCGATGATCAATACATCCACATCAATAATGTTCTTGCGGGAAAGTTTGAAGCGACGGTTGGTAATACGCTGTTACAATGTGAGTGCGGAGACTTCAATATTGGTTTTTCGGGTGGGGAGAATTTCTGTGCTTATCATAGTAATGATTTTAGTAACCTAGAGATCATGATAAAGCCCGAAGTGCTTAATGAGCTTGCTGGTGAAGAGCTCAGCGGCGTAGATCTTGGGAAAAGTATGTCGTTCTTTGTGAAGCAAAGTGGCCCCAGTAGAAAAGTCAGCACATGTGCGAATCGTATTCATAAGCTGATAAAAGATCAAGAAGCCAACCCTCTGCTGCTACATTCCGCTACATTAGACTATTTATATTGGCATCTTACTGCACTGAAATCAGTTGATACTGGTAGCCAACTCCCGCTTCGAGAGAAAAAGCAGCTTATGGCAGCAAGAGATTTTCTATTATCCGATCTTAGTTGCCCACCTACCATTTCAGATGTCGCTAAGGTGGTTGGATTGAACCAGTGTAAGTTAAAAAAAGGCTTCAAGGTGCTGTTTAACAATACAGTTTATGGCTGTTTTCAAGAAGAAAGAATGCACAAAGCAATGAACCTATTAAAAGACAATAACGTAACTGAAACAGCCATTTCGCTGGGTTATAGCAATGTGAGCCATTTTAGCGTAGCTTTTAGAAAACAATTTGGGGTGCTGCCTAAAGAGGCGAGACTGAACCTAGCTCCTAGTATTGTTTGTGGTTAATCACTTTTGAGAGTATGCCCTGCGGGCCTAGCCCGCAACACATAAATCTTTCTTCGTCGTCTTTTTCTGCTAGCCCACGGCCTGAAGCGTTAGCGCTTTATTCAAAGTGATGTCAACAACACCCTCACCTTTAAAGTTCCAAGTTATGTTCAAATTACTCTGACTGGCTAAAAAGGTTAGTGCTTCTTGCTCCATCTCTCTAACCATGTCAGCAAGCTCAGGACAACCGAGCTCTTTAAACATAGCTGCATACGCACAGTCGGTGATAGAAATGCAAATTGTTGAGGCATCAACCTTTGATTCGCTTAGTGTAAATAGGCCAAGTTTGGCGTAGTTTCTAAGCCAAGTGAGCCAGTACTCTAAAATCACATCTTCTTTGTTTTCAAACATATTAAAGGATTCGGGATTAGGCCATAGCCAGCGCATTTCCATTTTGCCTGTCTCTAGAAACATGTCACGATATAATCGGTAGGCTTTATCCTGCCCTAGTAGCTTCCTCGCGTTGCCATAACCTGAGCTAAACATACTCATGTCTTTAGTGATGGATCTCCAAATTTCGGTATATTCTCCTTGGTGCCTATCGCGCCAGTGCTGTAAACTTTTATTATCTCGACGCCATGCTAACAGCGTAGTAATTACAAACTTTGTGAAGCTATACCTATTAGTGGCCCCTTTTAGTTCTCGCCATATCTCTGATTTATAAAGATATTCTTGTTGCCTTTTTGCCATTTTTGGGTGTTGCTTTGTTACTGTGTACCAATTTAGCCCCAAGTTTCTGAGACTATTAATGTCTGATGATACGCTGTCTACCCAGCCAAACTCTTGATCTGCTCTATGTGTGTTCTGAGTGTTTGCTGGTTTTGCCGTGACACCATATAAAGCCAATGTTTGCAGTAGCTTTTGGCGCGTTTTATAAGACAAATGCTCTACGGCTTTGACACCATAGCTGTCAAAAAACACATTGTTCAGCCAACACTCAACTACAACACATGCCATCTTGGCGGTAAGTTCATAAGAAGAAATAACCCCATGTAACATTAGTCCTGATTGCGGGTTATTGTCTGGGTAAACCCATAAACAAGTATCGGGATCTGACTCTTTTTTGGTTTTGAGCTTTTGCCCATTGTTAAAAAACATCTTGGAGAAAAATGTATTTTTACGCTCGCCTAAGCGATATTTACTCATAAACTTTGCAAATCCAAGCGTCAGGTGTTGGATATGATAACGACTATCTAGGTGCTTTATGTCAAGGTCTTCAGCAACATACTCACAACTAAGTCCTGCGACTTCGGGTGTTGCAAATGGAATAAGGTCAGCTGGCTTTTTCAATGCAGGAAAAGCAAACTGGTGTTGTGCGTCTTGCCAAGGAGTGTCAATTTGCTTGCGAGTTCCTTCTCGCCAGCAGGTTAAGGTATTGGTGAAGCTTGCTAAAATCGCTTGTGGACTGGTCTCGCCACCACCATAGGCTGCGCCCATATACAAACGGCATTGATAATGGCCGGTTGCAGATGCTTTTTTATGCGCAAGCTCAGTTAATAGTAATGTTGAAATACCAGGGGAGAAGCCCATACCTGTGAGCAGCAAACATTGTTTTGATTGGGCCTCAGTATTCAGTGCGTGTATTTGATCTGCAGCCTGTAGGCTGTCATTAATGTCGAGGGCATCTATATTCGCGTTCAAGCACAGTTGATGCGCCTGTAGGGCAAACTTATCCATTGGGCCTAACGCAATCACTGCTAAGTCAAACTTTTTGAGTGTTTCAATGCTTTTGGCTTTGTCATTTATATCAAAAGGAACAAAGTTAATATGCTTTGGCAATATACCTGCTTTTGGTGTTCTCCTTGCCGCACAGCTTATTTTTAAATCTGAGAGTCGTTCACTGAGCAAGTTGATAATGCGCCTGCCCGACTCACCAGTACCTCCCAAGACGATGATATTTTTACTCATGCAGCCTCCTGCTTGGTGTTGTTGTCTGATTTAGAAAGAATAAGCCCTGCAACGACACCTGCTTGTTCGAGATCTTTTATAAAATTATTGGCATCAACAGCTTCATGTAGCATCATTGGACCTGTTTTGGTGATTTGATTGTTTAATAATTGCTTAGCCGCTATACCGATGATAAAGCCTGTAGCCTGATAGGTATCTTCTAGAATGATTTGGCCATGGTGTACGCGGTTGTCAGCACATTTAATTTGGGCATCGACGGCGTAAATTGGGTCAAGCTTACGCATATCTTTAGCTGAGGCCTTACATAACCACCGCGCCGCACGAGCGATAGTTTTATGATTTTTGTACATCTTGAATATCTTGGCAATCATGCAAACAAACATAGCGCGGGGCCCGAGATTAGCACCGTAGACTTTAGCTGTTTGTATGTCATGTTCGTTGGCGAGTTGCACTATTTCTTCTGCGTAAATCAACATAGTAGATGCGGTGCCTATAGGAGCGGGAAAGTGTGCTTTAGTACCAGCCTTTGAGAACTTTTCACGTTTAACTTGCTGGTTTTCCAAGTAGCAAAAACCACGCTCGTGACCAAAGTCTCCCAACCCATTTATGATGTCCCATGCCGAATTGTAGCTCCAAGCGTCTCGGCCAACGTATTGCACTTCTAAGGATTTGATGTCCGCTCCACAACTACATTGTTGAATAAGATAGGCAGGGAATACGCCAGATAAGCCCGGTAGCAAACCGACGTTGATGATGAGCGGTACTTTACTACTATACTGCTTTTCATGCTCGTGTAGGGATGCGTAAACTGGATCGTAGCCACCGGCATCAATAATTGGTACGCCTAACTCTTTACAGGTCAATACTATTTGATCGCCGATAATGCCCGAGGGGCCAACACAGGCGACGACCAGATCTGTATTCTTTAACTGGGCTTTTAAATCGTCGGTGTTTTGGACATCTAGTTGTACAGTATTTATTCGGTCCTGATGTTGCAAAATTGCACTGGGCAATGAGGCTTTTCTACGTGAAGCAAACGTAAGTGCGGCTTGTGTATGCTCAAGTAAATACTCGGCTGCTTTTAAGCCTACTTGACCTGTACCACCGAGCAATAACACGGATTGAGCTTGCATGGTAACTCCCTTAATAAGCGTATCAACGCATTGATATTATTTATACAATGTCATAGTGGCGCTTGATGCGTGCGCCACTTTCCACTCGTTATTGGTTTAGAAATTAGTACCTATGGTGAGGCCTATGGTTCTCGGGTTTCCTGCTTCTGCCGTAACACCGAAACCAAAGTTAAATGCAACTTTTGAGTAATATTCATCGAGCGCATTCTTCACCCATAGGTGCGCGTACCAGTTTTCGCTTTCAAGGCCTATTTTGGCATTTAAAAGGTGATATGCTGATTGCTTCATTTGGTTACCTGCATCAAAGTAGTGATCACCCATATAAATGTTTTCTAACTGCGTGAATAAGATGAAGTCGCTGTTGAGTTCTGTACGATTGCTAATGGACAGGTTGGCGCTGATCTTAGGTGTATTTGGTAAACGATTATCGGAATAGTCTTCTATTGCACCAGTTGCAAAGTTCACACTTTCATACTCACTATAAGTGGCGTCAACATAACTACTTGAGAAGCCAATGGTCCAATCCGGGTGAGGCTGGTAGCGCGACTCAAACTCAATACCCCGACTGGTACTTTCGCCAGCGTTATCTGTGATAATGGTGGTGTTTTCTAACATCTGTTGCACTTGTTGGTCGTCTAAAGAAACGTAAAATGCAGTGATTGAAAAGCTCAGTTGGTTTTCTAGCGCTAGTGCTTTATAGGCAATTTCATAGTTATTACTGTATTCAGGCTCAAAGCTAGGCTTGCTTAAGTTGGGATATAATGTGTCAAATCCTCCCGCTCGGTAACCTTTACTCCAAGACGCATAAACAAGGTCATTATTGTTCGTTTGATAAGAGAGGGCTAGTTTGGGTAGAACTTCGCTGAATTCTTCCTTGCCACCGTATTGCGAGGTAACTCCAGTGGATTGAGAATCGATATTAATATCAGCTTCTCGCTGCTCTTTATGGTAGCGTAAACCTGCAATGACGGTAATATCCTGAGTGATTGCGTAATCAACCTGACCAAATACCGCCCAAGCTTGGTCATCTTTCCCGATAATCGAACGATCAACCATGGGTCCACTACCTGGGTACATAGAGGAGAAGTTTAAATCATTTCTTGTCGTATTCTGGGTATCTGATTGGTAGCCATAAAACCCGACTAGCCAGTGGTAGTCTTCAGTATTTTTAGAGCTCCAACGCATTTCATGAGAGAGCTGATCAAAATCTTCCTGAGAGTGACTATGGAACTGATATCCTGCGTCATTGCCTGTATCTTGATCCGCGGTGTTCAGGTTATCCCAGTCACGCCAACTTGTGATCGAGATGAAGTTTACATTATCACCGCTATAATCCAGTGTAACCGAAGCCCCAAGTGCGTCGCGATCGTCAACTCCTTCAAAGTCATGTTCTATGTGATCTGGATTGGCTTTGATACGCTCAAGTTGCCCCATCGCATACGAGTCTCCACGAAAACGTTCATAATCTACTACAAAATTGGCTTCAAGATTGTCTGACGCGACCCATCTAAGTTTAGCTCTCGCACTCAGATCGTCGCGAGCACCAAAGTCCTTGTCTAAGTAGGTATTTTCAAGATGTCCATCGGTGTTGTATGCCGAAGCTGATAAGCCGAGAAATAGATTATCTGCAGTTAAGGGGGTATTTACACCTAATCTAACTCGCTTTGAGCCAAAGTTATCTGCAGAAAAGGTGCCTTTGAACTCCGGCATTTCGTCTGGTTGTTTGGTGATGATATTAATAACACCAGCCAGAGAATTACCCCCGTATAGTGTGCCTTGAGGGCCCCTTAGGACCTCAACACGCTCTATATCCACAAGGTCCAAATCAAAAATACTATTGCTACTATAATTCACGCCATCGACGTAAAAACCTATGGTGGGTTCGGTGAATAAACCCGGGCCTATGCCACGAATAAATACATTGCTGTCTCTTCGGCCACCCCAGCTATAAACGTGAACGCTCGGGATCGCTTGTCCAAGATCTGTGATGGAATAGGCTTCAGAGTCGGCAAGTTCTTGTCCAAAAATAGCAGTTACGCTAGAAGCAACTTCCATAATATTCACGGTACGCTTTTCAGAAGTGACTTCGATTCGTTCCAAGTCGATATGTTTGGCTTGATCATCTGCAAATACTGCTGAAGAGGAAACACCTAGACTCATTGCTAACAAGGTACGTGAAATATAATAGTTGAGTTTAGAGGTGGAGAAGAGAGGGTTGGCCGCAGACGTCAGCTTATAACGAAACATAGTAAATTAGCTCCTAGTAACAACGAATAGTAGAGTAGTTGGGCATTGAGTTATGCTGCGCTAGAAATGTGTTTTTAGGCTTACTTCTTGTCAGCGTTGACCATTTGGTCGGCCCTGTTTTTATTGTTCGTTATTGTCTGAATATGCAAGGAGAGCCACTACCCGAAAGCGGCCATTACCCCTCTGTGCGGTTTTTTTTAAAGGTAGAGAGCAAGGCTGGTAGTAATTAGGGCGCTTATGTGGCAGCCCTAATCGTTTGTAATGGGGGTTTACAGAGGTAGATTTTGCACGTTTGCGTCACGCAGCGTCATTTGGTGAAATAATATATTTAGTTGTTTTTCATGTTTAGGCTGATTTACGGCTTGCAACAGCTTCAGGTACAACTGTTGTGCCGATATGGGCTGTGAAGCACTCTGTACTCGATAATGCGCTAGGGTATCATTGATCACATTGCTAAATTGCTCATTATCAATGAGCTGTGACACTTCATAAACAACAAGCTGCGATTTACTTTTAGCGTATGGTTGGTGCGTCAATGCTAAGGCGTTTTTCTCCACACCGGACTCTTTAGTACGTGCTAATAAGTAGTCATTTTTAATGTTAGCCAATAGTTGTTGTGTTGCTTCGCTACTCAATCTTGATTTGGTCAGCGCAAACCAAGTTGGCACTCCCTCAGACAGTATGGGATAACCTGCGGTGTTTGCGATTGCGATATTCTGCCACCAAACCTGAGCAACTGCATCGTGTACGGTGTATTCTAACCAATCGGAACTGGATGGATCATGATAATTGTGTTGCCAAGCGGACATTTCGGGGATAAGCACCAAATTTGCGCTAACCGTTTGTTCTCCCATACCCTGAGGTAACGCTGCTATTTTTAAGCTGTTGTATGGGTAGGCTCCAAATGTTGCTTCGCCTTGTTCAAGTGCATGTTTTGCTCGTTGTATCATGGAACTTAGGATTACTTCATCGGTGTTAAGATAAAACAGTTCTATGGAAATTTCTTTGCCGGTTTTTGCGCTTGTCCATGTAGACTGGTGAATTTTGTATCCGGCGCTCACAATGACAGGATCCCAATGACTCGCTGTCATTGTTTGAAATTCATAGCTGTGGCGCTGTCCTTGTGTTTGCTGTTTCAGCAGCTCCCCCGGCGCCACAACTATTTGATTGCTCGGGGCGTCAATTTTTAGTTTATAGGTGAGCAGATCTGCATCATCGTGTTGATACAAGTCTAGTGTTTGTGACTGACTGAAAAAGTCTGGTGCCAGCGGATCGAGTTTAAACTTCTCTCGTAGCGCGTTGTCTTTGATGATGTTGTTTTTCTCGAACCCAATGGAGGGCCAAAAACTTGCATCAATATAGCTGGCATTTTTTGTCACTTTGCCAATGTAATCAGTTGCATGATTACTATAGCCCTGATATTTGACTGAAGCCGCAAAACTGAGCTGACTTTGTTGCTCATGAGTGAGAGGTGTATTCAAGCCCCAAACCGAGGCATGATGCGCTTTGTCTAAAGCGATCTGTGAAAGCGCTTGACCAGAAAGTAAGATTTCATCAACAGCGGTGTAGTGATTGGTGTTGAGCAGCAACTGCTCGATTGCATTCTGGTGTGAATTAACCAATGTTAAGTTGGCCATGTATTTTATAGCGCGCTGATTTGGGTAAAGCGATATGGCAATTTCAGCGTGGCGAATTTTAGGCTGTGGTTGTGTATCGAATTGCCGGTATTGCTTTTCATAGTCGGCTTGCACAGCATAACCATCGGCTTGTGTTTCAAATTGACCGTTAACGATCATCTCTTGATGAATTGAGTTGGCTTGGTAGCCAAAAATTGTCCCTGACAACAGCATAATTGCCAGCGATCGCGGTTTAATCTTTTTTGGCAAAGCGGCGAATCTTTCCTTAAAAGACGCAATCATACCTCGTGTCCACAGCCAACTGCTCAATACAAGCAACACACAATAAAAACTGAGCCAGTAGAGCATAAGGTTGAGATCTCTGATGATAAATTGCTCTGTAGATGCAATTTCGGAAAGCTGAGCAATAGATGGCCATGCCCATAAATACATAAAGTTCTCTATCGCATGAGTTTCATTGAATATCGCGGGAGAAATACAGAGCACCACGGCACATATCTGTGCGGCAATTTTAGACTGCAATAGCCCGTAACTAATGATGGCTATAAACACATAAGCGAGCATTAATGGCAGCAAAACAAGCATGCTCAAATGCAATAAACTTTGCCAATCGGGGTCAAGATAACCTTGTATTAATTGTGTACCCAATAAGCCTGAAATAGGCACTAACATTAATACGACTGCAACAAGAGTAGCGCAGATTATATGGCTTAGAGGGGGTTGCCAATCTGGCGTTGGGCACACAGCAACCAGCTGTGCGGTATTTAGCTGGTGGTCTTTGTGGCACTGATCAACTATAAAAAAAGCGGCGGCAAGCATGGTAAAAATCAAACTGGGATAAATCAATACAGGAAGCAGCGTGTGCGTTCTTGGCAAAATAGCTGCGCTGCCCTCCATGCCTGGTAAACGGTAGCTTAAACCGGCGATGATCAGCATTAACGAAAGCGTCAACATTGATAGGTAAAACGCCTTATTAGTAATGATCTGGCGAGCCTGAAGGTAACCGGAATAGACGCTGAATTTAAGCCAATAGACTGTGTCTTCGTTGGTTATCAAGGTTAATGGGTTCATATTTAGTTTGCTTGAACTGTGCGTATGTTGTTGCACTTTTGCAACGGGCCTTGCTGAGGCTTTTTTGCTGTTACTGGTTCTAAATTGCATTAAATCGAAGCGCCACCATGCAAATGCCAGCAAAGACAATGCGAGCGTTAAGTAGAGCAAACGATTGTAGAGTAACGCTCCATCTAAACTTAAAAACTGGGTCATTCTTTGCTGTGCTGTCCAGTAGAAAATTTGCCCTTCAACTGTAACCTTACCTAGCGGGTCAACAATTTGTAGCCAAGTAGCTTGTGGTGCGCCGTCACCAAACAAAGCGGTGATAATGACGAACGAGCCAACGGCTATCATCATCGCTGCATAAGCTGGTGTAGCGCGTCCAGTAAGTGCTGTGAGCGCAAACGGAATAGCGGTATAAACTATGCAAGCTGGGAGTACCCAAAGCAGTATAGCGTGTAAAATATGGGGCCATGAAGTTGCGATAAAATCACTATCTGGGTAGAGTCCAAAGAGGCTTGAGATCAGGGGTAAAGTCACCATAGCGATGACAACTGAGCTCATTACTAACAGCACGATAGCTAAACTCGCTAAATATTTACCGATAAAATAGTGTTTGCTATTGATATTAAAACTATATAAATAGTCTGCAGTTTTAGAATTAAGATCCCTGAGTAATGTTGGGACTACCAGTGCGCTACCCACCGTGGCAGCCCAAAATGTGTAGTACATAAACAAGTAGTAGATTGCATATGGCGAGTTGCGTGCAACCCTGCCACTTTGCATCAGTGCATCCCACTCACCGCCTAACATTTCTCGGTAGCCCATGGCAATCATGGCTATTAAACAACCCCATGTGGCTACGGAGCGTAGTCGATATTTTAACTCAAACAAAAAACTTGTGAAAAACATACATGCTCCTTAAACCGCAAGTTCAGGGACGTAGCTGAAGTAAAAGTCTTCTAGGTCCGCTGTGCTTTGAATAAAGCTTGCGGTGGGTGCGGTTTCGCTTTGAATAGTGGCTTGGATGTTACCTTTGACGATGCGCGTTGAAATCACTTTGTAATTGTCTCGTAGTGTTTTCAACTCATTTCTTGATACTGATTTGTGCCAAATCTGGTGCTTTATTGAGGCGACGAGCTCATCGGGCTTGCCGCGTGAAAGTAGCGTTCCTTGGTTGAGGATCCCCATATCATCACAAAGGTTAGTGACGTCTCCTACAATATGTGTGGAGAGGATCACGATGGCACTGTCAGTGAGTTGGTGCAAAATACTATAAAAGCGGTTGCGCTCCGCAGGGTCTAGTCCCGCGGTTGGTTCATCAACAATGATGACCTTAGGGTTGGTCAATAAAACTTGTGCTATACCAAAACGCTGCCGCATACCACCTGAGTATGTATCTACCGCCTTATGACAATGCTCTGTGAGGTTAACTAGTTCCAACAATTCATTAATTCTATTTTTTCGTTCCTTGGCATTGTGAATACCCTTTAAACGAGCGAAATAGTCCAGCATATCGGTGGCGGATGCATTAGCATAAACACCAAAATCCTGAGGCAAGTAGCCCAGCTGGCGACGAAACTCAGCAGGGGTTGCGAAGATATCTTGTCCATCAAAATATATTTTGCCACTGTCGGGCGTTTGTAGGGTGGCAATGGTGCGCATAATGCTGCTTTTACCAGCTCCGTTGGGACCAAGCAGGCCGAACATACCCTTGCTTATGGTTAAATTGATATCTTTTAGTGCATGAACACCGTTTGCATACGTTTTTGATACGTCACGAATTTCTAATTCCATTTCACTAGCTTCTGTTGTTGATTTTAGATTGCGGCACTGCGCAGTGGCGCCGCTGAGTTAGAGGTAAATTGATCCACTGTTCCAATTGGCAAGCACAGCGGCTTAGTTATCTGGCCATAGCACTGAGACACAATTGCAACATCAATATTGAACAGCCGTTTAATGATTGGCTCTGTGACGACTTGTTGCGGTGTGCCATCAGCTATTATCGAGCCATTTTTAAGAGCGATAATTCGGTCACTGAATTGACTGGCTTGATTGATATCGTGTAGCACCATCACAATGGTTTTGTGTTCATGAATTTGTAGCTGTTTGAGTAAGTCTAAAAGCTGAAACTGATGACCTAAGTCTAGATAAGTCGTGGGTTCGTCTAGGAGTAAAATTTCAGATTGCTGTGCCAAGGCCATTGCTAACCATGCTCTTTGGCGCTCACCACCAGATAAATGCTGTAACGGCTTATGTTGCAACGCTTCAAGTTTGGTCTTTTTGAGCGCCCAAGTAATGGCATCCTGATCATGTTGCGATAATGTCTTGAACATTCCTAAATAGGGAAACCGACCATGACCAACAAGCTGTTTAACGAGCATACCACTTGGAGCTTGTGGACTTTGGCCAAGTAATGCGAGTTTCTTTGCTAGCGTTTTAGGGGACCATTGGTGAAGCGGCTGTTGCTCCAAAGAGATAGTCCCTTGCTGCGGTTGAATGAGTCCGCCAAGTAGTTTAAGTAAGGTGGACTTACCACTGCCATTTGGACCGACAATTGCGGTGATCTGATGACGTGCAATAGAGACCGACAAGTCTTTTAGCACCGGCCTATGTTGATAATGTAAGGTTATTTGATCTGCATTTAACATGATAAATCCTAATTTTGGCGGCGGATCAATAACAGCAAGATGGGAATGCCCATCAAGGTGGTTAGCGTGCCTGTGGGGATCTCCAAAGGAGAGATAAGCGTTCGGCTTGCAATATCTGCCGCCAGCGTTAACGAGGCTCCAGCTAACATGCAGACTGCCATCAGGTGGGGGAGGCTGGTACCCAAGCCGAATCGGTTAAGAAGCACTTTGGCGAAATGGGGTACAATTAAACCAACGAATCCGAGTGGGCCCGAGATTGCGGTGGCGCTGGCCGCCAATGCCACCGCTATCAATAAGCTGATTAAACGCCACCTAGTGACGTTTAGCCCTAAGGTTCGTGCGGCATCGCTATCTAATTGCAGTATCGACAAGTACTTTAATAATGCGAAGCAACCAAGTACGCCGATAAATGTCCAAGGAAGAAGCAAAAACACGTGGCTAAAATCTCTGCCATACAGACTACCTGCTAACCAAATCAAACTGGTTTCTGTACGATTTCCTCCCCATGCCAAAATGGCCCACATAACTAGAGCATTTAGCACCGCGCCTATTGCGACCCCGTTAAGTGCCAATTGATTCGGCTGTAGTTGCTGTCGCCAACTAAGTTTCAAAACCAAAGCAGTGGCCAACACCCCACCGAGCAATGCTACAACGGGAAGCCAAGCAAAGTTAAAAATGAAATCACTGAAGCCGAATACATGAAGTTGAATATAATCCACCACAAGTAAACAAAGTACGATGGCTAGACTCGCCCCACCATTGACCCCTAAGATACTTGGGTCGGCAAGAGGATTGCGGATCACGGCTTGTAAAATTAGTCCAGCCAGCGCGAAATGGATCCCAACCAACATGGCTAACAGTGAGCGAGGTAAACGTAGTTGCCATAGGATGTTCGAATCAGTACTTTGTGGTATTGAGGTGATCAGTATCTGCCAAACAGATTGTATCGATAGTGGTACAGACCCCATACATAGCGCGGTAAAAAATAAGCAAATAAGTAGCGCGATGAGTGAGGTTAATAGACCATAAAAAGGCCAAGGCTTAATTTCTCGGCAAGCGTATATCGTCATTGTTCGATTCATATAGACGCCTGCTGATAGCGAGATTGGATAAGCCAAACTAAGCTTGGTCCGCCAAACAGCACGCATAGTATACCCACAGGGATCTCCTGATAATTTGCCAATAAGTCGGAAAGACTGACAAGCACAGCGCCGCTTAGTGCGCTGCCAAATAAGACATAGCGGTACTCATAAGCCAGGTGTTTGGGCAGTAAAGTGCGGCACAGGTGAGGGGCAACCAGCCCTACAAAAGCGATGGGGCCTGTAACAGCCACGGTCGCAGAAGTTAGCACTACGGCAACAGTGAGCGTTTGAATACGCCAGCGCTTTACATTTCCCCCAATACTTTTTACGACATCGCTATCGAGTTGTAAAATGGTGAGCGGGCGGGCTAACAGTGCACATAAAATAACACCGAGTAATGCGATAGGAGCCAATAACGACACATGCTGCCAAGTGCGATTTGCAACGCTGCCAAGCAACCAATAAAACAACCCTCTAGTGTCAGTGCTTACCGAGATTAGTAGCAAAGTTGTTGCGGCGGCGCAAAACAGAGAAACGCATAAACCAGATAGAATAAGATTCACAGGCTCTAGTTTCTGTTTCCAAGAAAGCCATAATGTGACTGACATCGCCAAAGCACCGCCAAATATACCCGCTATAAATTGGAAGTAGGTACTTAAACCGGTAAAAGTGAGAACCAGTACAATAGCCAATGCGGCACCAGAGGAGACGCCAACGAGGCTTGGGGATGCGAGCTCATTTTGTGTTACTGCCTGAATAATGGCTCCTGCTATGCCAAGTGTTATACCTGCAATGATGGCCAATGTTAAACGAGGTAGTCTCAGCTCCCAAACGACAAAACTAGCCTGTGACTTTGATGGGTCAATAAGTACTGACCAAACTTCCTGTAATGTGAGCTGATAGTCGCCGATTGTTAAAGACAGCAGTAGACTGAGTAGTAACATACACACACCGAATAGAAATAAGCCAGTGGGCGTTGTAGCGACGCGAAGTCTTTCTAAGTAAATCATAGCGTGCTTACATTACCTGCTATAAATGACCAAATTGCATTGGTGTGGCCCGTGCTTTATTGGCCAGATCGCTTGGGGGGGCAAATTGCTCAGGGTGCAATAGGTGCGCTAATTCTTGTAAGATGAGCTTTCTTGCAATTGGGCCATGGGGCATCACGTAATGGTCTGCAACTCGGTAGGCGCGGCCATTGGTAACGGCTTTGAGTTGCTTCCAAACTGGATGTGATTTAAAGGGCCCAGGTTCGCCTTTGAAGGAAATAATTACATCAGGGTTAAGCTTTAATAACGACTCCATCGAAATCGGTGCGGAATCAAGCTTTTTTAAGTCCGGCAGTGGAGAGGTGCCGACGCTATTTTTACCTTTGAGAGTCGCCATCATTTCAACGGTAAAATGATGGTCGTAAAATGCATAAGGTACATCTGACCAATGCCACAAAAACACCACAGATTGTGCTTTTAGAGGTGCAGCTGCAAAATGCTTGAGCTGCTCTGCAAATACTCGATTTAATTCAGCACCTTCTGCTTCCTTGCCCAGCGCTTTAGCCGCAGAGATTATTGCCCGATCTGAGTCGGATTTGGTGACCAAGTCATAAGCTAAAAAGGGACTGATCTCCTCAAATTTGGCTTCAAATGGTTCGGTGTAGGTACGCAGTCCGATGGTGAGATCGGGTTTTAGCGCAGTCAACACTTCCAAGTTCGTCTCATGAATTTCACCAAGATCTAGCATATGTTTAGTTTGCTCACCGAGGTAGGGTGACATCTGATGATTGAGTGTTGAGATCGCTACAGCCTGCATACCTAGAGCACTGAGTAAATCAGCACCAAATACTGAGACAGCGGCGACCTTTTTGGGTGAAGTGTTAATAGTAACAAGTTTGTCGCGGTCATCTTTCACTACGACAGGAAACTGAGCATTAACGCTGAGAGACGATAATGTTGATAAACATGCACAAAATAGCAATATGAAGCGACGCATTAGCGTTTCCTTGCGAATAATTGAGTTGGTTTAATAGGTACATTTTGCAATGCTTAAAAACCCAGCACTACCCAAATCGGATTTGTAACCCCCAAAAGAGATAATTTTTAACAGCGCTGGAAGAAGGAGCTGGGGGGCAGCTCCTAGTTTGAACAAACTTTACCCTCAAGGGGGATTGGTTACTAAGGAGCACACAACCATGTTTTTTGCACTGGGAACAGCGTGCCCAAATGGGTCAAAATAGCCTCAACATGATTGGCTAAGTAGAAATGGCCACCTTCGTAGACCTTAATATTGATGGGCTGACTACTCACTTGTTGCCAAGCTTGGGCTTCTTCATAGGTGAGTTCGGTATCAGTTGACCCGAGCATCACGGTGATTGGGTATTGCAATTTTGGTGCATTGAGGTTTGGTTTATAAGTCTCAATTAACTGGTAATCATTGCGCAGCAACGGCAACATCATTTCTAGCAGCTCTGGAAGGGCATTGAGATCAACCTCCGTACCATTAAGACGTTTAAGCTCATTAAGCATGACTTCATCAGGGGCTTTGTGTACTTCGGTCGCATGGTGGCAACTAGGCCCTTCAACAGCAGACACCACCAGTTGAGTTGGAGGCGGGTAGCGATAGGCCTGAATGCGCATGGCAAGTTCGTAAGCGATACCGCCGCCCATACTATGTCCAAACAAGATATAAGGCTTGTTGAGTATTGCTTTAAGACCTGTGGCCAAGTTGCTGACCAAACGATCCATGTTCGAAATCAAAGGCTCAGCCATGCGGTTTTCACGACCTGGGTATTGTACAACCACGACTTCTAAATCTGAGTCGGCGATATTAGCCCACTGACGAAAGTAGCTTGCACTCCCCCCTGCATGAGGCAAAATGATTAACCGTTTAGAGGCATTGGGGCGTGCTTTAAAAATGCGGTAACACGCACTGTTGTTGGTGTATGTGGTATTAAGCATTGTTGTACTTCTGTGTAAGTGGCTTGAGGTAATCGCGGCTGACCGCAAAGTTTGGGAGACTGAATTGGGCCAATATGGATTTTAGGTTATCTGTGGCGTACTGGTGGTGACCACCTGAGTCCATACCTTGCTTGAAGTAAAGCTCAACAAAGCTGCGCACAAAGTTGTCATTGAGTTTGTCTTTCCATGTTATAAAATCAAGTGGTTGAATATCGCAACCGAGTTCGTTAAACCAATTATAGATCTGTGCAACATCGGTACTTTGGTCTGACACTAAGTGGAAGTTACTGTTTTGGCCCGTCGCACCTTTCACTATGGCCGTGATGCAGGTTGCCACATAGTCTACGGGAACAATGTTTACCGCCAGCTCGGACGCAGGATAGGCGTGAATATTCAAGCAAGCACGATAAAATTTTAAGAATGCATCATCATTAATAAAGGGTGTTTCTGTGGTTGCCCAAGTGATGGTTCCGGGACGTAAAATATTGACTGGTACGCCGTGTCTTCTCGCTTCAGTAAATAAGGTTTCAGCCATAATTTTTGACTGCTCATACGTTAACTCCACTTCACGCCATGGCACCACCTGGGTATGTTCTACCACAGGCTGAGGTACATCACTTGGTAACGCGTGGTGTACTCCGATAGTAGAAATATAATGCACTGGCTTCACTTGATGCGAGCTTGCTAAGCGGATAATTTCACGGGCGCCTTCGACGTTGGTTGGGTAAAGAGCAGAAAGCGGATCCATGAGGTTAATGATCGATGCATTGTGAACTATCACATCCACTTGTGCACTTAGAGCTTGATAGTCTGTATTGCTTAAACCAAAGTAAGGCTCGGACATCGTACCGCTGATTATCTGAATACGCTCGTGAGGTATAGCTGTAGGCAGGCCTTTTTCTGCTGCGGCCTGCTCCAAGCGCGAGAATCCATGCTGAATATCATCACAGCGCATCAAGCATAGAATACGATAATCCGTAGTATCCAATATTTCGCGCAAAACATAGCTACCCAAATACCCCGTGCTGCCAGTCAATAATAGGGTTTTTGGCTCGGAATTCGAATCATACGGTAGGGCATCAGCAAGGCCTTCGAGTGCTTCAGTAGCCATGCTGTTTAAATCAATGCTCTCAAGCCATGCTTGTTTTGCTTCATTTGCTTTTGCCAGTGCTTCGGACATTTCGCTGAATACGGCGTGATTGAAAATCAGGTCAATATCTGCATCAAAGCCTGCTGCTAGAAATGCGCTTAGCAGGTTGATGGCATTTAAGCTGGTACCACCAAGTTGGAAAAAATCATCGTGGCGCGATACCTCCGTCACGTTGAGTAAATCACGCCAGATTTGCGCCACAGTTCGCTCAACATGATTGTCAAATGGTGCTTCATATTGTGTTGTCAGTTGCTGCTGTAATTGCGTCAATTGTACTTTAAGCTGTTTTCTATCAACTTTACTGTTCTGACTAAGAGGAAGTGTGTCTAAGGTAAAGAAATGCGTCGGTAACATGTATTTAGGCAACTTGTCATTAAGTAAGGTGCCCAACTCACTGAAGATGATTTCGCTATTGGTTACTTCTTTGACAACCAGTGCCGCAGCTAAGTTACCATCAGTAGATAGATTGACCACCGCGACGCCTTTTACAGCTGGGTGTGCGGCAATAGTTGACTCTATTTCGCCCAACTCAATACGATGACCATTGATTTTGACTTGGCCATCTTCGCGCCCTTGAATGGCAATGATGCCGTCATCCATAATGCAGCCTAAATCGCCAGAGCGATAAAGCCTTTCACCTGTTTGTGGATGTTTAATAAATAGCTCAGCAGTTTTTTGTTTATCGTTTAAATACCCTAATGCCAAACCATCACCTGCAATATACATTTCGCCGGTGACCCAAGTTGGGCAAGGCTCTAGTCGGTCATTTAAAATGTGAATTTGGTGGTTCGCTAGTGGCTTACCATATGGTACTGAAGCAGCATCATCCGCGATGTCTTTGACAGTGTGCTGGACACACCAAATCGCAGTTTCTGTAGGGCCACCTTGGCTGTTCAGGTCAATATGAGGCAGTTGTTGGATTACTTGCTTTGCAAGTTGGACAGGGATCCAATCGCCAGAAAGCATGGCCAGCCTAAGTGTACTGAGCGTCTGATCTTCCGCCCATGGCAAACTGGTCATCAGCATTTGCATTTGCGCAGGCACCGAATTCCACAGACTGACTTGGTGCTTGGCGATCACTTGATGCCAGTGGTTTGGATCTCCCCGTAGCTCTTGAACTGGTAATACCAGAGTCGCCCCTGCTGAGAGAGTGCCAAAGATATCCCAAACTGAGAGATCAAAGCCGTAGCTCACCAGTCCTAAGGTTTTATCTTTCGGGTTGACATCATACAGGCGATTAATTTCCAGCACGGTATTCAGTGCTGCGCCGTGCGATAGCTGCACCCCTTTTGGCTGACCTGTCGTACCGGAGGTGTATATTACATAAGCTGGCGCTTCGACAAAAATTTGCTGCTGTCGACGTTGCGTGAATATTTCCAATAAACCTTGAAGGTCCTGCTGCGGAATAGCCGGTAGTAATTGATCAAATGCAATAACAGTGACATCAGAGCCAAAGTCTAGGTTAGCATATTGCAACTCTGTGAGTACGATTTTGGCGCCTGAGTTAGCGATGATTGATTGCTGGCGAGCAAGCGGGTGTTTTGCCTCAATAGGCACATACACACAATCGGCAAACAATACTGCAAACACTGCTGCAATTTGTTGTGTGCTTTTGTCTGATACGATTGCAATATGGTCGTTCGGTTTTACCGAGTCGACAAAGGTGAGCCTGATTTGAAGTGCCAACTGTGCAAGTTGTTGGTAACTCATTTCGCCGTTTTGGTCGATCACCGCAATTTGATCAGGGGTATCTAGAACATGTCGAGCAAATCCAGAGTGCAAATATCCTCTAGCTTGTTCTGTTTTGGTGTCGTTTAGCGCGGTGATGTGTACTTGCGTTTGCTTTGGTAAACTCACCGGGCTGGTGGACTGCCATAGTGCTTCATTATTAGCCAGCTCGTGTAATAGTTCACAAAATGCTTGATGTGCTTGCTCAATCACACCGGCTTGGAAAATCCCTTGACGGATATCCCAATCTACGATCAGCTCTCCATTGCGCTCCGTTGCTTGACAATCAAGCCAGACTTGCGGCGTTTGAGTAATTCCGTAACGCAACTGTGCATCATGCATAAATTGGTTGCTGTCTAACTCATCACCTGATAAACCAAGGGTGCTAGTATAGACAATTGGTACTATGGTATTGCTTTGCTGTATTTGGTTCATAGCTCGTAATACTTCAACGCCAGTAAAGTCACTGTGTTCCAAATCACGCCAAAGTTGTTGCTGTAACTGACTTGCCCGCTTGGCGAAACCCGCTTGCGGATCTGGCGATACCCCTAGCACGTTTACTGCGATAAAGTCGCCAACCACGCCACGGACATCTGGGTGCACATTGGCGCGATTCAACATAGTGAGGTTTAAACAAAAATTAGGATGGCGAGACCAGCGTCCAATTACTTCTGTAAATGCGGCTAATACAAGGCTAGAAGGTGTTAGTTTGTGTCTTGCTGCTCGCTCGCCAAGGCGCTGCCAAAGGGTGGGATCTAACTTAAAATTCAAGCGAGAAAATGCGACGCTTTCCTCGTTGCCCGTACTTTTTGCTCTCGGTAGTTCGGGAGGGGCTGGTAGCGTTTTAATGCGCTCTAGCCAATAGGCTTTGTGCTGTTCATAGCGCTGTGCTGTTTTAGGGTGCTCTAACAAGGCTTTGCGTGCAATGACAATATCTCGGTACGAAACCCCCAAAGGCGCAAGAGCACGCTCTGGATGGTTATATAATTCACCGAGTTCGGCGAGCATAATTTGAATGCTAGCAAAATCGGCGATAAGTAAGTCGATAGAAAAATGTAGAATTGACCCTTCACCGGTTTGGCTAAGGTGTAAATCATATTGTGGCCATTTATCCGGTTGATAGTGGCGGTGAGCCAACTGTTCACGCAGGTCTAATAGTTTTTGCTGACGAGTTTGCTGGTCAAGCGCTGCAAACTCATGCACGCGGATCGCTTTTGGCGTAACCTGTGCGATAATTTGTTGAGTACCATCAAGGTTTATAATAGCGCGCAGCATATCGTGGCGCTCAACTAACTTGTGCCAAGCCGTTTGCAGGCGTTTTGCATCAATATTCGGTAGGTCCAACTCAATGTAACTATGGCAGCCAACACCGCCATACTCAACGGCATTGTTACGGCCTACTAAGTAAGCAACCTGTAAATCGGTTAGCGGAAACGGCTGATAGCGGTCTGCATAGTTAGGCTCTATAGCTGCCATTACAGGGTCGCTTAAATAGTCGATAAGCGCTGCCTTATTGTCTTGTAATTGTGTTTTTAGTGCTGGTGTCAATACTCCAGCAGGGGCCTTAAATTTTAAGTTGCCTTGATCGGCCCACAGGTAAACGCCGCGGCTTTCAAAGTCAGCGATAATACTGGCGATGGTCATATTGTACCCTCTTCAAATAGTTCATCGGTATCACAGGTTGTGTCGCCTAGATCACGCCAAGCTTGAGTTATAGCAGCAGCGAAGCTGGCAATACTTGGGGCGCTAAATAGTGCTGTAAGTGACACAGATGTTGGAATAATGTGTTGTTGTTGCAGTGTTTGGATAAGCTGTGTTGCGCTTAAGCTATCACCACCGATGGCAAAAAAGTCGTCGTGACGAGAGAGCTGAGGGCGCTTTAAAAGTGATTGCCAGATTTTTGCAAGTTGTTCTTCAAGCTCACCTTCAGGCGCCTCGAACTCAGCTTGCATTAGCTCCAATGCCATAAATTCATTGAGCAATTGCTTTCGGTCAATTTTACCGTTGGCGCTTAGCGGTAATGTCTCAAGTTCTACTAAATGGCTGGGCACCATGTATTCTGGAAGTTGCTGTTCCATTTGTGCAGTAATTACCTGTGTATCTAGCGTGGCTTGGGCTTCCTTAACAAAGGCGGCAACGAGCTTTTTCGGCTCACCAATTGTTAGTGCAACACCGCGACTTAAGCCTTTAACCTGAGCCAAGGCGGCGTCGATTTCACCGAGCTCAATGCGATGTCCGCGCACCTTAACTTGGTGATCAATTCGGCCTAAGAACTCGAGGTTGCCGTCCGGCCAGTAACGACCGCGGTCACCAGTGCGGTACCAACGCTTACCATCGGCCATCACAAAGCGCTGATCCGTTAATTTTTTATCTCCTCGATAGGCAGTGGCAAGGCCCACGCCTCCGATCCATAGTTCACCTGCAACCCAATCTGGACAATCACGGCCACATGGGTCTACTACACGATATGTTTGGTTCGGGAGCGGTTTACCGTATGGAATAGATGACCAATGTTCTGGCAGCTCACCTTTTACCTCACAGCTGTTTGACCAAATGGCTGCTTCAGTGGCACCACCCATGGCAATTAATGGGATCTGTGAGTGAGTCTTGGCTTGTAATCTTGGCGGTAAATCTAGGCCAATCCAATCACCCGATAGCATCACTTGCGAAAATGGTAGTGGGCGTGCATCGTTTTCAGCGACGACCAGTAGCATATCGAGCAATATCGGCACTGAGTTCCAAGTAGTGACATGATGTTGATGAACTAGCTCAAGCCACGTAGATGCGTCTCTGCGGCTCGCCTCATTAAGTAATACAACACTGCCACCAACGCTCAACAAGCCAAATAGATCGTATACCGAGAGATCAAAATCTAATGCAGAAACAGCAAGTACACGGCTATTACTGTTGATAGCATAGTGTCGATTTAGCTGGTCAATGGTATTTGCAGTCGCTTGATGACACATTTCGACCCCTTTGGGTTCACCGGTAGAACCTGAGGTAAAGATCACATATGCGGGTGCATCTGTTGCTACTGTCAAGGGGGTTGCCAGCGGCGTTAAGCCCTCTGCATCCGCCACATTGAGACGAGTGACACCCTGCTCAACGTCTTGGTTGATGTGTGCTTCGTTCGTAAGTACCCAACGGATCCCCGCAGTGCGATGAATTTTCGCTTGACGGCTGGTGGGTTGATGAATACCAATTGGCACATAGCAGCCTCCGGCGGCCATAATGCCAAATACGGCAGCAACCTGATCTACCCCCCTTGGCAAGCTCACTGCCACCGCTTCACTCAGCGATAATCCTTGTTGAGTAAGTAAGTGGGCGATACGCAGTGCTTTGTCTGCCAATTGGCCATAGGTTACTATTTGCTCATCAGCTATCAGCGCAACGGTATCGGGGTGTTGACGGGCATAGTCAAACATCGCCTGATGTAAAGTACGAGGCGTTTGTTCAGCGTAGGTGCTGTTTACTCGGTCTCGCACCAACTGTTGAGATTTAGGTAATGCGTGGCTAAATGCTGTATCCGTTGAAATGGATACTTCGTCCAGTAATGTTAAGAAACGGCTAAACATATTGTCTAGCAACTCAGCTGGAAACAGTGCATCGACGGCATCCCAAGATAGAATTAGCTCGCCTTTGAATTCATACATTTGATGATCTAGCCAAACCTGTGGAGTTGCCGACAATCCGCCATCGGTAAATTGTGGTAAATCTTCATTGAAAGCGTCTGCCAGTAAGTCGTCAGCCATTCCTAATGTACTGGTAAAGACAATGGGCAATGCAGCTGCGGTGCGCCCCATAGTTCGGCTGCGCTCTCTTTGCACCCATACTGATGAAACTGCTCGATGATCAAGTACATCAGCAAGTTGCTCTTGCAGTTGTTTTGCATGTTGAGCAATTGTGATGTGCTCGTCAGGGTGGTAAGCAAGGGGGGCCAGAGACGTAAAATCACCAACAATACTGCCAACTTCTGGGTGTACATTTTGACGATCAAATAGGGTCAAATTTAAGGTATGTGGATGGCCACCACTATACTGACTGAGTACTTCCGCATAGGCACTCAGCACTAAAATACTTGGTGTTACATTTTGTGAGCGAGCCGCTTTTTTAATGGCTTGCCACTTGGCTTTTGGCAATCTTGCACTGCGACGAGAGAATTCGCTGTGTTCAATTTGCAGTGGATCTTGTGCCAGTGGTAGTGCTGCCGCATCCGGCAAGGTAGGCAAACGTTCTAGCCAGTATGCTTGGGCTTCATCTATTGCTTGCTGGCTATGTTGAACTTGGGTGACATAGTCTCTAAAGGTTAAGGAAAGTGGCGTTAGCTCAATATCTGGTGCTTGATATAAAGCAGCGAATTCGCGCAATAACAGCATGATGCTATAGCCGTCTAGTGTCATGTAATTAAACATCAAAGCAAGACGCGTACGCTCAGTTTCACCCGCTTGATATCTTGCAACTTTAATCGTTATCGCATCATGTAAATGTTGGCTATTTTTAGTTTGCCACCATGCGTGAATTTGCGTTCGTGCTTGGTCTAAACAGGTGTAAGTTATTGGATCGATATCCAATTTTGGTATGCCGCTTTGCTGCAACACAAGCTGTTGGTTATTATCGCTCACCTGGGCGCGCAACATATTATGGCGTGCATACAGCTTTTTCCATGCAAGCATCATTCGCTCGGTATCAAGCGTTAAACTATCGAGTTCGAGTAAGTAGTGAGTGCCACAATTAAGCGGGAAGCCCGGCGTTTGGCCTAACCAATAAGCACTTTGTACTTCAGTCAGTACAAATGGTTCAAACTGATGTTCGGGTTTAGCTACAATTTGCTTGCACTGTGTGGCTTCATGCATCTCAAGTGTTGCTGCAAATGCACCAAGCGTTGGGTTGGCAAACAAAGTGCGTAAAGGTTGCTTGGTCGACAACCCACGGTGGGCGAGCTGAGTCAGGAATTGGGTCGCCAGGAGCGAATCGCCACCGAGTGCAAAAAAGCTGCTTTCTAGGCCAACATTGGCAACCCCCAGTAAGTCTTTCCAAAGCTGTGCAACTTGAAGTTCGTTATCTGTTTGTGGCGCTGTTACAGGCACTTCAACGCTAATTTGGTCGTCAAATTGGGTAGCAAGTTGTTTTCTATCTACCTTTCCATTAGCGCTTAGCGGCAGAGCAGCTAAGGCTAAAAAGTGACTCGGTACCATATAATCTGGCAAAGAAAGAGCAAGTTTTGTTTTTACTGCATCGAGATCCAGTTTCGTGCTTTCATCCATTACTAGTGCAGCAACCAACATTTTAGGCTCGCCAATGGTCAATGCCACTCCACGAGAAATACCTTCGATACGGGCGAGAGCCGTATCAATTTCACCCAGTTCAATACGATGACCGCGTACTTTCACTTGGTGATCTATACGCCCTAAGAACTCAAGGTTGCCATCTGGCCAGTATCTACCTCTATCGCCGGTGCGATACCAACGAGTACCTTCGTGGCTGACAAAGCGCTCAGCTGTGAGCTTTTGATCACCCCGATACGCGCTAGCAAGACCAACACCGCCTATCCAAAGCTCACCTGCAACCCAATCTGGGCAGTCGCGTCCGTAGGCATCGACGACACGGTAGGTTTGGTTCGGTAGTGGTTTACCGTAAGGAATTGAGTTCCAGTGAGCTGGAATGTCGCCCTTTACCTCACAGAAATTCGACCAAATAGCTGCTTCTGTTGCGCCACCCATAGCGATAAGTGGAACTTCGGCTTTATTTTTGGCTTGTAAACGCGGTGGAATATCTAGGCCAATCCAATCACCTGACAACATCACTTGTTTGAAAGGCAATTGTCTGTCATCTTGCTCTGCAACGATGAGCAACATATCCAGCAGGACGGGTACAGAGTTCCAGACATTGATATTATGTTGGTGCACGAGCTGTAACCATTCGCTGGCATCGCGGCGGTTCTCATCACTGAGCAACACAACTTGCCCCCCTACACTGAGTAATCCAAAGGTATCGTATACCGACAAGTCGAAATCCAGTGCAGACACCGCTAGTACGCAACTACGTTGATCAATTTTATAGAGTTGATTGAGTTGATCTATGGTGTTTGCGGTTGCCTGATGGCACATTTCCACCCCTTTTGGTTCACCGGTCGAGCCCGAGGTAAAAATAATGTATGCGGGTTGTTCTGGTGACACTTCTATAGGCTTTGCTTGTGGTGTACTTGCTGTAGCGACGTCCAACCTTATCACTGACTCGATGGATTCGACTTCTAAGTGATCACTGTCAGTAAGCACTAATCGGATCCCTGCTATACGATGTATTTTTGCCTGACGACTCGCAGGCTGATGGATCCCGATTGGCACGTAACAACCGCCCGCAGCCATAACTCCCAATATAGCTGCAATTTGATTTATGCCACGTGGCAAAGTGACTGCAACAGGTTCTGCTGGTGCGAGCTGATGTTGCTGCAATAGCGCTGCAATACAGAGCGCTTGCTCACATAGCTGTGCATAACTGACATGCGAGTTTTCAAATACCAGTGCCGTGTCGCCGGGGTTTTGCTGTGCGTGCGCAAAAATAGCATGGTGCAAAGTGCGTGGTGTTTGTGGGCATTCGGTGGTATTTACTGCGAGACGTGTATGCGCTTGTGCATCAGGTAATGGTAAGGACATCTCCTCTTCCCAGCTGCTATGACACAGCCTTTCAAGTGCACTAACATAGCTGTTGAACATGTCATCAATCATACCGGCTGGGAAAAGTGCATCCACCGCATCCCAAGATAGAATAAGTGAACCATCAAATTCGTATAATTGATGGTCAAGCCAAACTTGCGGTGTTTGTGATAAACCTCCAGGTACAATCTTGGGGAAATCGCCGTTTGAGTTTTCAAACAAGCCGCCGCCAAGGCCCAAGGTACTGGTAAACACCACAGGTAGCGCTGCTGATGTGAGTGTGCTTTGGCGAGCTTGCTCGCGCTGGATCCAAATAGAGGAAATTGCTTTGTGTTCAATAGCCTGTGCAATTTGCAGTTGCGCTTCCTGTGCTTGTACCAGTAAAGAGTCACCAATATTTTTACGAAATGCAATGGGGGCTAATGTGGTGAAGTCACCAAACACTTTATTGATATCCTCGTGCACATCTTGGCGATCAAACAGGGTTAAATTGAGCGTGTGATCGCCTTCGCTCCAGCGCCTCAGGACATTGCTGTAGGCCGTTAATAGTAGTACTGAAGGGGTAATGCCATAGGATCTCGCTTTATTCTTAAGTGCTTGCCAAGTACCTGTATCGAGTTGTGCTTCGCGGCGCACAAATTCAGGCTTAGTAATACTTTGCGGGTCTTGTGCTAGTGGTAGCTGTGGCGCAGGTGGTAAGGTATTAATCTGTTCTCGCCAGTATGCTTGTGCTGCTAAATGCTCCGCATCATTGTGTTGCACTTGGACTACGTAGTCTCTAAACGAAACATTAATCTCCGGCAAGTGATAAGCGGGATCGTTATAAAGGCTTGCAAGCTGATCGAGCAGCAATTTAATACTAAATCCATCGAGTGTTAAGTAATCAAAAATGATCCCTAAACGGGTCTTATTAGCACCATAATTTACGGCGCAAATACGGTGATTAGGTAATGTCGTTGACTCATTTTGGTCGTGGCTTTGTAGCGCTTGTTGACAAATTCTACGCCAAAATTGGTGGAGATGATCCCTCGCGGCATTGGCGTGATTATTGGTTTCTGATTTCAAGCTCACTTGTGCAATAGACACCGCAGGTAAATGAGACAGCAGTTGTTGCTGACCGTCTGGTGTGATCACTGCACGCAGCATCTCATGGTGCTCAACCAGTTGGTCCCAAGCTTTTGCTATACGTTGAATATCGACATTTTCTCCCTCCAACTCTAGCAAATACAAAGTGCTGCAGTTAAGCGGTAATCCCGGTGTTTGGCCCATCCAATAAGCGCGTTGTACCTCGGTGAGCGGGAATGGCGCAAAACGATTATCTAGATCTGGCACTATTTCGAGTTTTATTACCGGTTCGGTGCTTTCTAAGCGCGCTGCGTAGGCGCTTAATTGAGGAGATGAGAATAAGTCAGGTAGTGGTTTTGGAGATGCCAAACCTTGTTTTTTAAGTTTTGCGATAAGCTGAGTCGCAATTAAGCTGTCTCCACCTAACTCGAAGAAGTGACTTTGCTGACCGATTTGCTCAACCCCCAGTAAAGACCGCCATATATTGGCAAGGCATTTTTCATTGTCTGTTTGCGGCGCGGTTAAACTCAACGCACACTGCTGCTTGGCAGCTAGCTGGTCGACAAGTGTCTTTCGGTCTATTTTACCATTGCTACTGAGTGGCAGCTGCGGTGCAAATTCGATATGGCTTGGCACCATATAATCTGGCAGTAGCTTGTGTAATTGGCGTTGTATGGCGGCGCTATCTAACGTGCTTTGAGCAGCTAAGACTACAACACTCGCTAGGCTTTTGGGCTCGCCAATCGTCACGGTAACGGCACGCTGAACACCATTAATATTGGCAAGGGCTGTATCAATTTCACCCAACTCAATACGATGCCCGCGTATTTTGACTTGATGATCGATGCGTCCTAAAAACTCGAGGTTGCCATCAGGCCAGTAGCGACCTTGGTCGCCAGTGCGATACCAGCGCTCGCCATGTTGCTCAACGAAGCGTGCTGCCGTTTGCGTGCTATCACCACGATAACAAGTTGCTAGACCAATACCGCCAATCCATAGCTCACCAGGAACCCAGTCTGGGCAATCTCGCCCGTGTTTATCAACAACGCGATACTTTTGGTTTGGTAGAGGTTTACCGTATGGGATTGAGTGCCAATGCAGTGGCAGTGGTGAACGAACCTCACAACGGTTTGACCAAATAGCTGCTTCCGTTGCGCCGCCCATTGCAATGATAGGTGGGTTGGTGGCGCTGATATGTTGTAGCCGAGGAGGAAGGTCCAAGCCTATCCAATCACCAGATAACATCACCTGCTCAAAGTGCAGCTGACGGCTATCTTGTTCCGCTGTGGTCAAAAGCATATCTAGTAATATCGGAACAGAGTTCCAAATAGTTACCTTGTGTTGGTGTACCAGCTCAAGCCATGCTTGTGCATCACGGCGTTGCTGCTCATCAATAACGACTAGTTGCCCGCCAACACTTAACAAACCAAAAATATCATATACAGAAAGGTCAAAATCAAGCGCTGAAACCCCGAGCACACAGCTATCTTGGTCAATTTGGTAGTCTTTATTGAGCTGATAAATGGTATTAGCAGTGGCCTGATGACTCATTTCAACCCCTTTGGGTTCACCTGTAGAGCCAGAGGTGAATATGATATAGGCGGGATTTGCAGGGTCTGTGATAACAGCTGATTCTAGTGGCTCAGCTAAAAGCGCTTGTTGAATATCAATACATTTTACTGCTGGGTCATGTTCTGGATCGTCACCAATAGCAATTGCTAGCTTGACCTCTGCGGTTCGATGGATCTTTTCTCGCCGTGATTGAGGCTGGTGAGGTCCTATAGGCACATAACAGCCACCGGCTGCCAGTACTCCAAGTATCGCCATGATCTGCTCAGCGCTTCTGGGTAATGTTACGGCTACAGGTTCTGCACCCTTCAGCCCTTGTTGCTTCAAATAAGCGGCTATACGTAGCGCTTTTTCAGCGACGGTACGATAGCTTAACCGTTCGGTGTTGAATATTAACGCAGTCTTATCAGGGTGTACCTGAGCACCTCTAAAAAATGCTTCATGCAATGTATGTGGGGTATAAGGTGCACCGGTGTTATTCGCTGCTTTGCGTTGGATTTGCTGATACTCTGGCAGGTCAATAAGATGTGATGCGTGCCATGCACTGCTATTTGTCGCTAGGTTTTCAAGTAATGCAACATAGCTTGCAAACATGGTATCAATCAGCAACTCTGGGAAAATCTCATCCACAGCATCCCATGCTAGCATCAAACCTTCATCGACTTCATACACTTGATGGTCTAACCAAACTTGTGGTGTTTGCGAGATCATGTAGTTAAATTGACCCAATACCGTGTCTTGTTGCGACAGAAGTGGGGTGCCTAAGTTACAGGCAAATACGATAGGTGCGCTTACACCCTGTGCATAACCGTGTTTTACTAAATCGCGTTGGATTTGAACTGCGGAATAATCACAGTGTGCGACGTTTTGGTGAAATTGGCTTTGTATTGTTTTCGCATGATCAATAAAACCTTTTTCTTCACTAAAATCACAATCTAAAAGCAATAGATTGGTGAAGTCTGCGACTACGTTTTCAATACCTGGGTGCTGAGTTTTGCGATCAAAAAGTGGTAAGTTCAGCGTGAATTTCTTCTCGCCACTAAATTTGGCAAGTACGTACGCATAACTAGTAACGAGCAACATAGCGGGTGTCACTTGATACTGTTGTGCGGTATTTTTAAGCGTCTTCCACTGGTTTTGGCTCAAGGTGTGCAAACGGCGAGAAAATGTTGGTCGAGTGATGGTTCGAGGGTCGCAACGAAGGGGAAGCTGTGGACCAGAGGGGAGGGTTGCTAAACGCGTTTGCCAATAAGCTTTGTCTGCTTCAAACTTATCTTTATTTTGCGCATTTTCATACGCTAAGTACTTTGCGAAGCTCCAGTTTGGATCAGTGTTGAGTGTACCGCCATGATAAAGCACGGCAAGATCTTTTAATAAGATATTTAAGCTCTGTACGTCAGCGATCAGTAGGTCTACATCAAAGTGGATCCGACATTTTCCTTCGGGGAGTAAACTCAACTCCAGCCCTAGGGTTTGACCATACTCAATACCTAATTTTCGATGTGATAGGCGGCTGCGAATTTGCTCTACCGCTTGAGTTGCCTCATCAAGAGTTAGTGACCTAAAGTCGTTAATTGCAAGCCCTGGTGTGGGTAGCTGTGAATGCACTTGCTGGGTACCAGACTCAGTAAACTGTGCACGTAGCATGGGATGATAGTGATAAAGTGCATGCCATGCTTGTTCGAGCCTTAAAGGATCGATATCTTTGTTGTCTACCTCCAGATAGGCGTGACAACCGACGCCACCCAGCTCTTGCTCATCTTGGCGACCAATCCAATAGGCATATTGCACGTCAGTAAGCTCAAACTCTGCGTAGGGGTCTATATCGGGTAGTTTAGGGGCTCCAATAACTTCGACATCAGTATCTGTTTGCATGCATAAAAGCGTTATCCACTCGCTAAGAACTGGTTGTTCAATCAGTTTTGAGAAGGTTACTTTTGCGCCTTGTTTTCGCCACTGGTTGACCAAACGCATCATATGCATTGAGTCTAAGCCAAGCTCAATAAGGTTGGCATCTAGCTTGTCTTCAAGCGGTGTTTTTACAAACGCTTGTACATGTTTTAACAGCTGTTTCTTATTTAGGGGGATCTTTACCTGTGCCATGTGTTAGCTCTGCGCCTCTTCTAACGTTTTTTCATCAATTAGGTAGTTGGCGATGCAACTGAGTTTTTCGATGGTTTCTGTCAATTCACGCTCAGGCTTAGATTGGTCAATGACACCAGCGCCAGCTTGCAGCCATGTAAGGTTATTGGCGCGATAAATTGAACGCAGTACCAAAGCTGAGTCCATAAACCCGTCATTATCTACAATCATTACACAGCCGCTGTACCAATCTCTGCGATTTGGCTCAAGGCGCAATATGGCTTCTATGGCTTCGCGTTTTGGGATCCCTGACGCCGTAACTGCTGGGAAAAGCGCTTGAAATGCATGCCATGGGTTTTTACCATTACTTAGTTGACCACAAACGCGAGAGGCTAGATGTTGTACACTGCCGCGACGGCGCACAGCCATAAATTCACTTACCGCAATTGAACTGGGTTCACATATTTGCTCCAATTCTTCTTGGGCTAATTTTACTGATACAGCGTGCTCCGCTATTTCTTTAGTATCGTTAAGAAGTTCTTCTCGTAGCTGCTGCTCTTCTTGTGGCGAGTTACCAAGTGAGCGAGTACCAGCTAGGGGCTGTGTGCTGATATATCCCTTGTTGCTGGCTTCAAGTAGGGTTTCTGGGCTGAAACCTGCAATTGAAAAGTCGTTTAACTGGTAGAGGAATGAGCGTGCAGGCGAATTATGTAAACGGCCGTAGCGGAAGCTCTTATTCAAACAAATGCTGTCTGGCACATGAATACGGCGAGACAAGATCACTTTTTGATATTGCCTGTTGCAAATTTCTTCGATGGCTTTAGCAACCGATGTTTTGTATTCATCTTTATATTGCGTGTTGATCTGTGGTGTTTGTAGAGGCTTAAGTGCAGCCGCACTTTCCGTTTGTACGCATGATGTATCTGCTTTTAAAACTAATGTTTCAAGCGCTTTGAGGTCAGCCTCAGTTAACGCGCGCAGTATCGCTTTATTTGCTTCAAGGCGTACCTCTAATTCTGGCACAAATAATTGTAAAGACTTTTCATGCTCAGTGCGTGTTTGAATACCGTGAAATACGCTAGCTAGTTCAAACTTGGCTACGCCATATAACCGCCAGTTTTCGAATTGAATACTTTGCAGTGCTTGCGCCATTAGCTCAGGAAAAGGTTTGCCATTAAACTGTTTTGTTTTTTCACCTTGTTGTAAGGTTATTTCGCTGCCGTTGGAATATAGTTCAGCTACTTTGCCAAGGCCAACAGACCAAGCAGACTTACACTCGTATATGGCTTTAAATGGATGACTACTGAGCTCAGAAATCCTCGGTGCTAACTGCATTGAAGTTGACTGGACAGAGATGGTTTTTTCAATATAGGGTATTGGTTTTAATTGGTTCATATTGGGCTCTACATACTCATCTTCAGCACGTTTAATCAGTGCTTTTTTATTGATCTTTCCTATAGCGGTGAGTGGCCAAAAACTGAGTGAAATGATTTGATCTGGATATTTGAAGCGTGCAACTTGCTGTTCTTGCAACAGCTGATAGACCTCACTGAGGGAAACGGGCTGACTAGAAATAATGCAGGCACAACTACGCTCGCCAAGATATGCGTCTGGTACAGGTACTAATATGGCTTCATCAATATAGGGGTGGGAGAGCAGTCGTTGTTCTATTTCTGCGACAGCGATTTTTTCTCCTGCTCGGTTAATCTGTTCTTTGATCCGCCCTTCAACAATTAGGTTACCAGCTTGGTTCACACGCACTAAATCACCCGTACGGTAAAAGCCATCGGTGGTAAAGGCTGTTTGGTTATGTGCTTGTGCTTTGTAGTAACCCGCGATGGTATAAGGACCTTTGGTTTGTAGCTCACCAACATCACCTTGCGCTACGGGGTTGTCTTGTTCGTCAACAATGCGTACTTTATCAAAGTCACAAAGTGGGCGGCCTTGGGTATGCACTACTTCATTTAACGGGTCATCCAAGCGGGTGAAGCACAGTAATCCCTCGGCCATACCAAACACCTGTTGTAGTTGACAACCAAGTACATCGGGCACTTGTATCGCTTGCTCGGCAGTGAACTTAGCACCACCCACTTGTAGCAGTTGCAGGCTACTTATATCGGTGTCATCCCATTGTTTAGCCTCAAGCCATAGTTTTGTTAAAGCGGGTACCAAAGCGGTGTGAGTAACTTTGTGTTGTTCTATAAGTGGAAACGCTTCGTCTGGTCCAGGTGTTGGACATAGCACCACCGTTCCACCCTGACAAAGTGTGCCAATGATCCCGGGGCATGCTAAAGGGAAATTATGGGCGATTGGTAAAACCGCTAAATAAGTGGTTTGCTCATCAAATTGACATAGCTCGGCAGAAGCCTTGGCATTGAAGTAATAATCATTGTGGCTGCGTGGAATAAGTTTAGGTGTACCTGTGGTGCCACCAGAAAGCAACATGAGAGCTGTGGATGTTGGATCGATATTAGAAACCTGCATGTGCTCGGTACTGTCTAACTGAGAAAGGGATGTATATGGAGTGGAGGTTGGTGTATCACTCGCGACCAAGATATGCTCAATACTTGAACATGCGGACACAATACGTTGGGCCATAGCAACATAGTCGTGCCCCAAATAACTGCTTGGTACTATGTATGCCACAGGGTTACTGAGTTCACACAACGCTGCAATATCGGACTCTCGCTGCGCAGGCATGGCCAAAATTGGAATGACACCTAATTGGAACAGTGCGAAGCAACTAATTATAAAATCGAGAGAATTGGGCAGTTGCATCATAACGTGGTCGCCCGCTTTTAAGCCTATATTGCGAAACCCAGCGCTGCGCGTTATCACGCGTTGCTCAAACTGAGCGTAAGTGAGTTCCGTTTCACCTTCTATCAGGGCGACGTTATCTGAAAATTGAGATCGCCAGTCGGCGACAAGGGAACCGAGACTTTGTTGCTGCCAAATATTCTCTTCAATATAGAGGTCTTGCTCAGCCTTCGGCCGGACTGGCGTATCAATTGTTGTTTTCACTATTATTCTCCGGTTATGAAGCACGATCGCGGTTGGTCTTTGAGCCTTAGTAACTGCGAGTGTTATTTGTCATGAAATTTTCTTGCCCAAAAAATATGTTTTTGGACAATTTGTTCCCACCCCAAAAAGTTGTTGTATGCCCCTATCGGTAATTTTTTCGGGGAAATTTGCTTGCATATCAGAGAACTTATACTTACTTCCGATCTGGGGGATATTGAACGGATATGGGGAGAGTTGCTTGGATTGCTGCAGTAGGCTTATCGCTATTTTTTATTGTGATTAGATAAATCACCGTGTGGTAAAAGTTGACGGCATAAACCAGAGATACAAACAAGGAATTTGTTCCGGCCTTTAATGGCTGACTCTGTTGTTCAAGTTTCACGTTTGGTTGATTTAAACCTGATATCTCGAAAAGCTAGCGGATCGGCAAGAGCATATTTGTTTGGTTGCTCCGTGTTAATGTCGCTTCGGGTTAGTTTATACGACCTATTTTTAACCGCATTTAACGGAGTAGGTATATGCGTGTTGAGTCGCATGAAACCGACGGACATTGCAGTCCTTGGTCTATCATTTTTACTATCTGCGCACCTTATAAAGGCAAGATGTTGATAGCTTTTAGCTTAATGGTGTTTGTCACTTTGCTTGAAATCGTGCCTGTGTATTTGTTATTTCTTTCTATCCAAGCCTTACTTAACCCTTTATCGACCTCCATGGAACTATTGTTGTGGATTGCAGCAGGTACTTTTGGCGCGATTTTATTGAAGTCTGGGTGTGCTATGGGCGCCTATTACTTCAGTCACCAAGTCTCTTTTAAAGTGCTCACTGAAGTTAGAATGACACTCGCAAGTCAATTGGCAAATATGTCGTTAATATGGTTCAGTGCTCAAAACCCCGCCGTTTTAAAACAAAATATATTGCAAGATGTTGAGCATATTGAAAACTTTATAGCCCATCAAAGTGTAGAGTTGTTTAACGCAATCCTTACTCCTTTTGTGGTCTTTACGGTGATCGCTTTTATAGACTGGCGGCTTGCTCTCAGCACGGTTGCAGTTGTGCCGTTAGCATTTTTTATTAGTAGTTTATTTATGTATAAAACAGCTGGTCAGTATGAGCGTTTTAGCCTTGTGTCAGAGGATTTGACCACGACACTAAGTGACTATGTTAAAAATATGCCATTGATGAAGCTATATAATTTAGACAGTGAACGATTTGCCGTTTTAAATCGAAAGTTGGGTCAATACCAGAAGTTGGTGCTCGAACTCACCGGCCAAACGGTGCCAGGCTGGACGTTATACACCGCATTGCTGAGTGCATCTTTTGTTTGCTTGTTACCTGCTGCGATTAGTTTACATAGTGCGCAAAGTGTTACTACTGAGCAGGTTGTTTTAAGTATATTACTGGCTGTTGGGATGCTTAATCCAATCATCAAAGTGAGTCGCTTTTTTATGGAGGCAAATGAGCTACTAGCTGGTGTTAAACGGATCACACCTATCTATATGGCGCGCTTTTCTAATTCATCTAGCGCACCTGTTAAAGCCGATAAAAAGTTGCCTCTAATGCAGTTTCATAATGTGGATTTTGCTTACCATTCTCATCAGGTTTTAGCTGATGTGCACTTTAAGCTAGTGCCTAATTCATTGAATATTATAGTCGGTGCATCTGGTAACGGTAAATCTACGCTTGCTATGTTGGCATGTGGTTTATTGTCTCCTTCATCAGGTAAAGTGCAACTATTCGGGCAGGATGTGAATTTACTAAGTGATAGTGTCCGATCGCAGTTTATGAGTGTGGTAACGCAAGAATGCTACTTATTTGAGGGCACGTTACGAGATAATATTTTGTTTGGTCGCAGCCATGTTAGCCCCGATGGACTAGAGCGTGCCATTATGACTGCTCAAATAAAGCACTGGATAAGCCAATTACCTGAAGGTCTCGAAACACAGGTACAAGTGCGTGGACAAAATTTGTCTGGGGGAGAAAAACAACGTATTGCTATTGCACGTGCTTTGTTGGCCGCTCCCCCTTTGGTGATTTTAGATGAAGCTGCGGCGGCAATGGACAATGTGACACAATCCAAATTCTATCAGGCTATTCAAACGTATTATCCAAGCACTACTTTCTTGGTGATCACCCACAAGTATCTTGGCCTTGAAAGTATCGGTCAGATCCTTGTCTTGAAAGAGGGGAAAGTTGTCTCACAGGGAACTCATGACGAGTTGTTATCGAGTTGCGACTATTATCGCCGCAGTTGGTTGCTGCAACACGGCGAAGGAGAGCAACAACGTCTGGTAAACGGCTCGTCAGATTTCCAATCTATAAACTATGAGGCTTAAATGGACAGACAAGCATTATTGAGTATTGCTCGAGTAATAGGACACGCAAGCTCTGGTAAGTGGCGCTTTTATACTGGCGTTGTTTTTCGAGTGTTAGAACGTAGTGTAGCAATTGCACCGTTGCTATTATGTTTCCACTGGCTACAACAGCAGTTTTTAACCACGTCAAAAATGGTGCCTTGGCTTTCGACACCAATGGATTATTTTATGGCTCTAGGTGGTTGCTTTGTAATGCAACTGCTATGTGCATATATAGGCCAATATCAAAGCTTTGTAGGCAGTTATCAGGTTGTCCATGCGTATCGTATTAAATTGATTAATCATGTGCGACAACTGCCTCTCGGACGTATGCGGCGTACTCACAGTAGCGAGTTTTTAGAAATACTCACTGAGGATATAAAAAAAATTGAGAGTATTTTTTCCCATATCGCTCCCGATTTGATTTCTGCTTTGGTGGCACCTGTGATTGGTCTGGTGGTGATGTTATTTATCAATCCTATTTATGCCATTAGTACATTGATACTATTGCCTTTGGCATTTTGGGTGATGGAAGTGTCGAAACGAAAGTTTGTGCAAGTTGCTATGGCTAAGCAGCAATCATATCGCCAAAGTGCCAGCGCCATTACCGATTATATTGAAGCACTAAAAACCCTCAAGTTATATGACCAAGCACAAGTATGGTTGTCCCACCTCGCCAAGCAGTTAGAGAAAACAAAGCAGCATAGCCTACAAGTGGAAATGTGGGGAGCCGGTCCCGTATTAACCTATCGCATCGTGCTAAATATGGCGCTCAGTATGTTTGTGATAATGTTAGCCATAACCTTACCAGAGCACCGTTTTTCAGGTATAGATTTCACCACTATTCTATTTGCCCTGCTGCTAATAAAACTACTCGAGCCCCTTCAAGAAGTTGGCGAATATCTAACGGTTTTACGTCTGGCTATGCAGTCTGAGCGCAAGCTTGAGTCTATTCTAAATGAGCCTGTGCTGGCTGAGCCAGATAATCCCCAATTACCAAGCAATTTTGATATAGAGTTTGAGCGAGTATCGTTTCAACATGGGTCTAAAAAGGTCATAGATGATGTGAGTTTTTGTGTGCCACAAGGCACTACAATGGCCATTGTAGGCGCATCAGGTAGTGGTAAATCAACATTATTAAATTTGTGCGCACGCTTTTTTGACCCTAATTCAGGTTGTGTGAAAATCGGTGGCCTAGATCTTAAAAACATTGGCTCAAAGGGTGTGCATCAGTTAGTTGGTATGGTGTTTCAAGATATCCAGTTAATCGATGCCAGTATTGTTGAAAACATTCGTATTGGTCGGCTTGATGCCAGCGATGAAGAAGTGATAGAGGCGTGTAAAACGGCTAATTGCTTAGAGTTTATCGATAATTTACCAAATGGCATAAATACCCGAGTTGGCGATGGGGGCTTATTGCTGTCTGGTGGCCAAAGGCAGCGTATTGCGATTGCTCGAGCGCTATTAAAAAATGCGCCTATTGTACTGCTTGATGAAGCCACAGCCTCACTCGATCCTATTACTCAATCAGAGGTAATCATCGCCATGAAAAACCTGTTGCAAAATCGTACCGTGGTCACCATTGCACATCGGCTTTCTAGTATAGAAGGGGCTGATAACATTATCGTACTTGAGCAAGGTAAAATAGTGGAGTCGGGGTGTCACCATCGCCTGTTAGCGCATGGAGGGCACTACACGCACCTTTGGAATACACAGTCTATGCAACTTGTGTAAATGGAATACGTACTGGCATTATTAACAGGAAAGTAAATGAATAATTTAGTCAACAATGAGAGGGTGCAAGAGGCGGGTGATGCATTTAGTCTGAAGCCGCTGATGTTTGAGACATTTGTTTGTACTATGGCTGTAATGGGGTTTACTGCGTTAGCAGGTCCTATTGCTCATGTGATTGGGCTCAAAGCTTGGCAAATTGGCGCGGCGATGACAGTTGCTGGGATTGCTTGGGTTATTATGGCACGGTTCTGGGGAAGCCTTAGTGACCGAAAAGGTCGGCGCCCGGTGATACTCTTTGGACTGGCAGGTTTTGTCATTAGCTATGCATCGTTAGCAGCCTTTATCGACTTTGCGATGCAGACCGCAATAGTGCCCGTGCTTGCATTTGCAGGCATAGTGGTTGGACGTGGATTCGCTGGGATGTTTTATGCTGCGGTACCGGCGACCTGTGCTGCTCTAGTCGCGGATCATGTTGTGCCTAAACAACGTGCGGCAGCGATGGCGGGGATTGGTGCGTCAAGTGCAGCTGGTATGGTGATTGGTCCTGGGTTTGTTGGACTGCTTGGGCCTTTTAGCTTAAGCATGCCTTTGTATATTTCAGCAATGTTGCCCCTCATTGCTCTGATTGTTCTTTGGTGGGTACTGCCAAAGTACGAACGACATGTGAAACCCAGCAACAACCGGGTTCGTTTAACGGATGCAAGGTTACGTAGACCTGTTACTGTGGCTTTTATTGCCGCTTTTAGCGTGGCTGTTGCGCAGATCACGGTTGGCTTTTTTGTCCTTGATAGGCTTCAGCTTGATCCTGCTGAAACTGCGCGCGCTGCAGGTATTGCACTCGCGACTGTTGGTGTGGCACTGATTATCGCGCAAGTGGCACTACAGAAGCTTGAATGGCAGCCTGCGCGACTAATTCAATTCGGCGGAGTCATCGCTGCCGCTGGATTTGTTTCTGCGATTTTCGCATCAGCGCCCATCTTGCTCTGGGTTTGCTATGGTGTCGCTGGCTTTGGTATGGGATGGATATATCCGTCTGTCTCTGCTTTGGCTGCCAATTCGGTGGAGGCTGATGAGCAAGGTGCGGCTGCCGGAACGATATCAGCGGCGCAAGGAATGGGTATTGTTATGGGTCCGATTGTTGGAACTGCTATTTATGAAATAGAGATTGGGTTGCCGTATGGACTAATAGCAGGAATGTTATTGGTAGCAGCTCTGACACCAGCTCGTATCCGCACTTAATCGTCCAAAAATTGGGATAGCAACTGTAACTTGCTCTTTAGCCGTTGTTATCCCTTAGGGCTGCGTTGACCTCTATATGCCTCGAATACACGCATATAAGTTTGCAGGTGTGTGTATATTCGGGGTCAAGATGAAGAGCAGGGCAAAGTCAGAGTGAACTTCGCGCCGCCAAGTTCGGAAAACCCAACATGGCAACTGCCGCGATGCCAAGTGGCGATTTTGCGTACGATAGCTAGTCCTAGGCCATAACCACCATTATCTTTGCTGCGACTTTCATCTAAGCGAGAGAACGGAATAAAAACCGATTCCCACTGAGACTTAGGGATCCCATCGCCATCATCCTCGATATGAAGATAAGCGCTTCTTTTGTCACATTCAAGACTAATTTCGATGTTTGAGCGACCGTACTTATCGGCGTTTTGTACAATATTTTGAATGGCTCGAGAGAGGTAGTGAGCGTTACCTGAGACGATAACCTGCGTGCTCTTTTTATTAAGAGTTATTTGTTTATCGGTGAGCTTACTGAGTTTGTTTATCTGCTCGTCGACAAGCGCGCAAAGATCCAGTGGTGTTACTTCAAGTTTATCTACTTCAAATTCAAGGCGTGCGTAAGCCAGCATTTCGTCTATCATGGCTTCCATTTCGACCACATCATCTGCCATATCGTTTGCTTGTTCACGGCTTTGTTCTGGTAGCATGGCGAGAGCAAATTTAAGTCTGGCAAGTGGCGTGCGTAGGTCATGGGAAACGGCATTGACGAGTAACTTTTGGTTTTCAATTAACCTTGCTACTTGAGACGCTAAATCGCGGATCTGCTCGGTTAAATTTGAAATAGCAGAAAACCGGGAATGCCGGGCCGCATTGGGTAGCTGACCTTGAGTGAGGTTTTCGGTGATATATCTCAGTTGCAATAAATCGAGCCACAACGGCCTTATCCACAGCATAAGTAAAAACGCGAGCACGGCATACGAAAGCAGTTTGATAACCCATTCTTTATTAGCAGCGGAAGCCGCTGGCGCTAGTGGCCCCAATTGTAGCAATGAGGTTGAATTTGGTACTTTGAAAGTGAGCCATGCACTACCTTCATCATCAAAACTCGTCAAAATTCCCCCTTGCATTAATGTGCTGGCTTGCTCAGGTAGCCAAGCGACATCATCCATGTCGAGTACTTTCAGGGTTTCTGACTCTTGGGGTAAGTTGTGTGAGGAAATACTCGCTTTGAGCGTGTTGGCGACCGCTTTTGCGTGTCGCAACTCATCGGGCGCAGAATGCACCCAATGAGACCAGATGGCTTCGCTCACTTGATTGATCACGACGATGCTGGTAAACACAGCCAAATAAAGGCTGAGTAATAGCTTTAGCACGAATTCACTAATCCCAAGCAGACTTCGAGCAGAGGTAACCCTTGCCCCACACGGTGATAAGCCTTGCGGGTTGCTCAAGATTGTCGCCAAGTTTTTTTCGCAAACGGCTAATACGTACGTCAACGCTTCTGTCTAATCCGTCGTACTCGCGACCAACAACGTGTTTATAGATATAGTCTCGGCTAAGTGTTTCACCAGCGTGGCCAGCAAGCGTTTTTAGTAAGTCAAATTCATAACTAGTTAGTTCAACTTCATCGCCTGCTAAATAGACCTTACGGTCCGATTTATCTATTTGTAATTCGCCCAAGGTGATCGAATCTGAATGTACCTCATCATTTTGTGTGCGCCTTATAAGTGCGTTCAATCGAGCAAGTAGCACGTAGGGTTCAACAGGTTTGATGATATAGTCGTCAGCGCCAATTTCGAGCCCTTTTACATGGTCGAAGTCGCTATCTTTGGCGGTAAGGAATAGAATCGGCCCTTTAAATTCGCTGCGTGCCGCTTTACAAATAGAGAAGCCGTCAAGGCCAGGAAGCATAATATCTAAAATTAAAATATCAGGTTTCTCGGCTTCTATTGCCTTAATGGCGTTTATACCATTGTGCAATTGAACAACTTCAAAACCGTTATGGATTAAGAACTTAGCGGTTAACTCCGCTAATTTTACATCATCTTCGACAAGTAACACCTTAGCCATTAAAACACACTCCAATCGCTTCTAAGTTTACGTCTATATTGTTGATTGACGCTTGTGTGTACTTCAATATTTTGTTTTGCAACAACGTTATTTTTAGCATCTTTTAGGGTAAAGAGCATGGATTTTGAGAGGTGGATAATTTGTGTTGATTTTGCCTCCTTGGCGTGCTCCCAGCATTGCAATTTTTGTTGCTCTTGAAACAAGCATAAGCTCATTGAGGTCGGCGCGTACCAAGCAAATTTTGCGGTCATTTCACAACGTTGCCCAGCCTGTTTTACCATGCATGTAATCGGTTTTATTTCAAGACTGACATCATTGTTTTTTTTGGTTAAAGCTTGGCTAGACGTGCTGAAAATTATAATTATTATTGAATACAGCCTAAAATTCATATTTTCCCCCGACAAACACCGTCGCGGTATAACTGTCCTCGACAATCGGGCTATCTGTCATTGCATTATCTAGTTGTTGATACTTAGCGTTAAACTTGAATGTCCAAGATTTACTGACAGGGTAAGAGTAGGCAAAACTGATATAAGGTTGAAAGCTTGAACTACCTTTATACCACAGCGCACTATTTGCAATGTCTGCTTTGTCTATGCCGTAATAGTAGTCTATTAATTGTCGGCTCTTCCATTTTAGCCCACCTTTAATAAAGACATAAGTATTTGGGGAGCTGTCAAAACGAAAACGGTAGCTAACGCCAATATCCGCATTGTAGCCCTGATAAGTATTGGTTATATCGGTAAGCCATGATGCACTGACTTTTACTCTATCGTTTACCACCCAATGGGCTAAAACACCACCATCAACGGCCCATTTTCTCGACTCGATTTCATCCAAAGAAATAGCGGTTTGCTCTGCGGCAAATTCACCACCTGGTAATTGCTCGCTGGCGTCAAACCCCATCTTTTGTACGAAGATGTTACTCGGGTGGAACTTCTCAAAATAGGCTTGCTCAGTGTTAAAAGTCCCGATCAGACTGAGATCAAACTTATCGGAGTAATAAAAGGTGTAGCCCAAGGTACCATTATCTAAAAAGAGATGCTCGCCATAGTAACTAACGTAGGGAACGATGACTAAAGGGATATTCTCACCATCGTGAAGTGGGTTTGAGATCACCCCACCGCCAAGTGCAATGCCAAACCGCCATTTGTCGACTGGCGTGCATTCGCTGTCATTTGCATCACATGGCACCGCTGTGGCATTTACCTGAGTGGTAACCAACAAGGCTAAGGCCATTAAAAACTTATTCAACTGGAACTCCGGTATTGGGGTTGGGCTTTGCACTTTTTTTGCAGATATTTTTCTTTGACCAAACGTCTGTCAATTAAAGCACAACATCGCTACTAGTCTAATTTACCAGCCGTCGTACAAATTACCAGAAAGGGTAACATTAAATAACAAAACAAGTTGCGAAGATAACAGAAATTTTTAACTGAAAGTTTAGGCTTAGTTTGCACTTAACTTACAAGGAAACAGATCATGAAATGCAAGATGTGGCTCAGTCTTCCGCTTGCCGCTAGCCTATGCGCATGCGGTGGTAGTAGTGACAACAATGAAGACAAATTACCAGAACTTAACGCCCTGAATAATAGTTCGGCTCCGTTAAAAACGGCCTCTTCAGCTCAGTTTAGTCAGTTTATCAAAAACGGTATTTTCGTTGCCAGTGGTGGATTGAGTAATAGTGATGACTTGGAAAACCCATCAACAACGGATAGTGCGCCTTATTCCGGTACAAACCAACTGGTTGACGGTGTGTCAGAAAGTGATCGAATTAAATTTGATGGTCGATATCTATTTATTGCAGGCTCAACGGGTGTCGCATATCAAGATGCCGACAATAAGACCTTTGTGCGTATCTTGGACACCAATGCTGGCGATGTTCCTACCCAAGTTAATGAGTTAACAGTGTCAGACTCTGAATTTGCCAGCCAAAACCTTTATCTTCAAGACAATCAGCTTGTTAGTGTATTAATGGATTATGAGTATGATTTTGCTGATGATATGTCTGAGCTAGACGTTCAACCTGAGATAAATTATCAAGGAGTGATTGAACTTGCCTTTAGTGACGTTGCATTACCAGCGCAAGCGGAAGTTGAAAAACGTTTTCAAATCGATGGCTCATTAGTTGGTAGTAGGTTAATTGGTGACAAACTTTACGTTATCGCAGACCATACGCTGAGCTATAGTGATTTTAATCCTGCTGATAAAGTAGCAAGTTACAATCGTTTAATGAACACCAACATTAACGATTTATTACCTAAATTTAGAAACTTAACGCAAGGAAGTGCGAAGCCATTAGTGGCTGCAGATGGCTGTTTTTTACCAGCCGATGCCACTGCACAAGATGGCTATAATGGCCTAACAACAGTCACTGAAATTGACATTCGTAACCCTGATGATGTGAAGACAACTTGCGTCAGTACTCGAGCCTTTGGTTTTTATATGTCAGCGACCGCCGTGTACCTATACAATTATGCATTTAACGATAGCGATGATGATGTGAAAACTTCACTCTGGGATCCCTCTGGTATGGTATTACATAAATTGCTGTTAACGGATGAAGGGGTAACATATCAAGCAACAGGCGAGGTTGACGGCCAACTTTCGCGTGTCAGCGATTCTATGGCTGCCACGCGCTTTGATGAAAAAGATGGCGTGTTACGTGTGGTAACGAGTCAGTATGATACGGAGATTGGTAATAGCCATAAATTATATGTACTTAAACCAGAAGGTACAGAACTCAAAACTGTGGCTACGCTACCAAATAGTCAAAACCCAACACCTATTGGTAAAGTTAACCCGGATACTGGGCTTGTGGATGAAGACGTTTATGCAGTGCGTTATTTCAATGATACGGCTTACGTCGTAACCTTTAGGCAGGTTGATCCACTCTATGTCTTAGATTTATCTGATGTATTGCAGCCTAGAATGGTGGGAAGCTTGGAGGTCCCGGGTTTTTCTTCTTATCTGCACCCAGTTGGTGAAGGCTTATTACTGGGGGTAGGCCAGCACATTGGCGACCCTGATGGAAACGTGCAGCCGGGTACCAAAGTCAGTTTGTTTGACGTAGCAAATCCTGCCGAGCCAAAGTTACTCAAAGATCATACTTTTGCAGGGGGGTTTACGCCGCTAGAATACGACTACCGTACATTAGCCATTCTGAAAGACAATGAGTCCGTAACCAGATTCACATTGCCAGTTGTTTACTGGAATACGGAGCAAACGAGCGATAGCGATTACAGTTGGTTTGCGCAAAATGAGCTTGCTGCGTTTGAAATTATCCAAGGTATAGATTCAACGCTCACTTACCGTGGCAGTAGTCGCGCAGCTGTAGCAACTCCTATAGACAATGATAAAGCACTCGGATATACCGAGGCCGATAGAGGGTTAATCCAAGCTGATAAACTACTTTATATCCATGGTAACTATGTCTGGCAGAGCAACTGGTTGACACCAGCCGACAACAGCGGACCACATTAACCTAACTCCCTTTAAATATTAGGTTGTTGTACACTGTTTCGTTGCCAAGCGGTGAACTGTAGCACTGCTTAACACAGCTTCAGAGTTAACGTTACTTTTGCTGAGCCTGTATCAGCGAAACAGTGATTTTGGCCCCGCCTAGCGCGGGGCTTTTTTCATTTAAAGATAAGGGGCTACTCAGTGGTAGCCCCTCGGATCAATGCAGAAGTCTAAAACTGGTATTTTGCGCCTATAAATGCAAAGCGACCAACACCTGAGCCATAGGCACTATCAAAATTACCTGTGCCGCCAACGATAAATGGTCCTTTTTCATCGAATAAGTTGTTCACACCACCATAAAGTGAAAGTGTACGATTACCGTTTAGCGCCATACTATAGTTAACGCTCAAACTGTGAGTGGTAACCGACGGCAGCGCGCCTTGCCATAGCGGTTCTGGGTTGGTTATACAGGTTGTTTCGCCTTTTGCACAGCGCTCATTGTTCTTGGCGATAGCTGTTTGCCAGTCTTCGTATCTCGAGCGGCTCGCTTCGACTGCACCTTTATATTTTGTGCTCCAGCGTACACGCCAATCATCTTTATACCAAGTTAGTGAAATAGCACCTTTGTCTTCGAAAATATCTTCGTTTAGGTAGCCTTCATAAAGATCTTCGTATTGTCCATCGGGACCCGTACTGGTGATTGAGTATTCGATCACGTGTGTCCAATCGGCTTTCACCTTAAAGCTACCGTAATCGCTAGCGTCATACACATATTCTAGTGCGATATCGTAACCTTTAGTGCGGATCTCATCCGTGTTGATGACACGTTGATTAACTTCAAAAATCTGCCCTTCTTCATCGCGTTTAATATCACGACAAAACTCGTTACTGTCACCGAACTCCATCGATGAAGCGTAACAAAACTTTATGATATCTTCATTAGCAAGCGAACTCACCGCATCATCGATTTTGATGTCGTAATAATCTAGCGCAATTCTAAAGTCAGGTGCAAAGGAGGGCGCTAAGGATAAACCAATGGTGATGGTATCTGCGGTTTCCTCAAACAGCTCACTATTCCCTGAGTTAGGTGAGTAGCCGTTATTTTCGTCTTCAAAAGTCCCTTCAGCGGCAATAGCAGCTTGTATTCCCGCATCTTTACGGCAATTGTCGTGGCCTGCATCAGTTGATGTTGCAGTAACACCATCGCAGATATCATCAAAGCTATCATAGTCGCCGCGAGGTGGTGACATCAGCTCTGTTATTGTTGGTGCTCTCATGGCTCGAGCCCAGTTAGCACGAATGGAGTAACCTTCGATTGGCTCGTAAATGAAGCCTGCTTTATAGCTTTGGATTAAGCCTGTATTTGCCCAGCTATAATCAGCGATGCGAGCAGAGATCTCGGCGTTAAGAGATTTTGCCATTGGCGCATCTTTTAATAGTGGCAGCGACAATTCGCCGAAGATTTCATTAACACTTACATCACCTTCAAATGTGGGTACGTAGTTAAATGTTACGCCACCATTTGGTACGTTAGTTGATACGCTTTGCGTGTCCTTTCTATATTCAAAACCAAATGCTGAACCAACGGGGCCGGCTGGAAGTTCAAATAAATCACCAGTAATAAAGCCAGATACGGTCACTTGGTCTATATCAGTCGTAATGGAAGGGTTAGCGCGAATATAATTCGCCGCTTCGGGCGTGATTGAACCTTCGCCGAACAAATTAATTGGTACACAGCCTTCAGCCCGAGCTTGTTCGTCTTTACACTGAACCGTACCATCAACAAGGCGCTCAGCATGCAGAGCCTGCTTGACTCGCGCAACGTAAATTTCGTTGCTACGGCTCTGTTCTTGTTTGAATTTTCCGTAACCTACAGAAACATCCCACTCCCAGTCATCCCAGATGTAGCCGCGTAAGCCACCCCAAGATCTGATAGTCGTTCTTTCATTGCTATTGATGATGTTACCAACCTCGGTGAATAGCCTATCCCATTTTACGCCTTTTGAGCTAGCCTCTGCACGGATCGCTTCTGGCATATATGGATTATCATAAGGGATACGGCCCATGCAGTCTGAACCAAATTTATTACTGTTTGGGTCATAGGTCACAATCGCATCGCACTCATCCTCACTTTCTGGTGATTTAATATTCCGAGAGGTATTACGGCTGTATTGCAGCTGGAAATAAGCTTCTATACCAGAATCAAATTCGTACTCTGTTTTAACTGCTGCGGAGAGGTCTTTGTCGGGCACCTTAAGCATAGTAAATTGGTTGAAGTGGATACCATGAAGCTCTTCTTGCCAATCGTTACGTAAAGTTGTGCCGTCATACCAAAAGCCGGAGTTAGGTTTGGTACTGCTTGATTCATCGAATACACCACCGGGAATTGAGTCGCTCAAGCTAGCCCACTGTGATTTATCAATATCTCTCATGCAATGGTAAGCACTTTTTGTATCAGGATCGTAGTTGGCAGTGAGCATCACGTTACACATACGGTCGTTATCGTAATCCCAGCTGTCTTGCTGCTGAGCACGCTCTCTATCCCAGTAGCTTAGTCCCTTTTCTTCGTCGTAAGTGGCACTGACGAATAGGTAACCTTTGCCATTGTGGTAAGTCGTACCGTAGTCAGCACTTACTGTATACTCCTGAGCGCCGCCTTCAGTACTTTCACCACCTCTGACACTAAAAGTGGCACCCTCTTGGTCTTGCTGTGTAATTATATTTACGACTCCAGCTACGGCATCGGAACCATAGGCTGCTGATGCGCCACCGGTAATGATTTCTATTCTATCAACCATGCCTTTAGGAATGGTTGATAGGCTAACATAGTTGCCTGAATAGCTGTTTGATACTACTCTTCTGCCATCAATTAAAGTCAATGTTCTGCTTACGCCTAATTCGCGTAAGTCTATAGTTGAAAGTCCGGTATTTTGAACACTACCTTGTGAGTTACCGTTCCCCGTTCCTTCACTTACTTGAGGCATTTCTTCATAGAGAATTTCTGAAAGTGAACCAAAGCCTGAATCATTGAGCGATTCAGCCCCCATAGTTGCGATAGGTGTTGACACTGAAAAACTGTCGCGCTTGATACGAGATCCTGTAACGACAATCTTTTCCAATGACTGATCCTCACTTTGCAATTTAGCAACTGTATCACTTTGTTCAACCTGCTGAAGATCGATTTGTTGTTCGTTTGCAGCAGCCGTATTGCTGCAAGCGAGCGCGATAGATAGGGCGAGTAATTTAATATTATTGTTAGGTGACACGGGAGTCCCTCTTTTCTGATTGTTGTTGGTTTTTAGGGCTGACTGAGAAAGATAAATAACCTTGTTTGTTATTTATAATATTTGAGCAACAAAGAAAGCTACTCTTCACTCAGTACACTCTCACTAGAGCTGCAACTGATGCAATAAGTTAGATATCTATTCTTTGACGTTTTTAACTCTATTTAATATCTTTGTGAAAATAAGTAATAAATACAGATTGTTATGATGATTTTTGTCGTGTGTGTAATTTATATCAAGGCGTCTATCGCGTTACTTTTGTCTTTTGGTGACTATTTTAGGTATGATTTACAATGTATTTACTCTTGGTTGGAAAAATGCGTCAAGGCACAACTTACAAGTTATTAGAAGTAAACGTTGATACAATCGGCCACCTGTTATCAAGCGGTAGGCAAACTTGTTGTGTTCAGCCGAAATTTATTGAAGTGCTCACTGTATTGGCGCGTGCTTATCCAAGGGTTGTAACTCGAGAAGAGATTATTGAGCAAGTTTGGGACGGTAACTTGTTTGTTGGAGAAAAGGCCCTTACTAACGCGATTTGGCACCTTCGCAAAACCTTTAAAACACTACTTGCTATTAGTGAAGAGGAGAGAGAGGCGTCCGAGCTAGAGATAATTGAGACGATAAGAAAATCGGGATACAGATTAAAAGTAGCACCAACTTTTACAAACGCTAGGATTAATTCAGATCCACACGATATGCAACGCCCCTCCTTAAAGGCCAAAATAATGGCTGTAGTGACTATCTTACTGTTTGTATTATTTGCTTTTTTTTATTTTTTTGTCGGCCAATCAGCACTTAAACCAACGCCTCAACTTGAAGAGGTAACCGACTACCCAGGGCGGGAGCTTTTTCCTAGTGTTTCACCGAACGAACAGTTTTTGGTATTTGCTTGGCGTAAGCTTGGTAGTCATTCGGGGCTCTATCTAAAGCATTTAGCGCAGCCAGAATTACCCATTAAAGAGTTGACCAATGGCCCCGGAAACGCTTCAGTTTCGGTGTGGAGCCGAGATAATCGCACGCTTTTTTATATCGAGAAGCGAGCAGGCCAGTGTGAGATAAAGTCATTGGATGTTATCACTAAGGTGCAGTCATACATTGCAAATTGCGTTTCGGATACGACAACGACGTTGACTTATTCGGTAAGAAATAATGTGTTGGGATTTATTGCGGACAAAGACCAAACAGGTGAGGCTCGGGTTACGCTATTAAATTTGAATGATCGAACGTCAACGGAGCTCGGTTGTGAAATAGACTGTGAAGGAAGTGAACTTGAAAGTGTAGAGTTTGCACCGAATGCAGCACAAATTGCAATCACTCGTAACTTACCTAATGGACTTGAAAATCTATACTTAAAAGATTTAGAAACAGGCAAAGAAATCAAAATACTAAATGGGCTTGATGATTTAAGGGGAATTAGTTGGCATCCTTCTGGCGATTATTTGGTTATCTCGTCTATTGAGCATGGTACACGTAGCGCATATAAAATTAGTCCTGAAGGCAAAACATTGGGCATCTTGCCTTTTGATGGGTTAAGTTATCCGAGTTTTAGCCGTTCTGGTCGATTGTATTTCCACGATTGGAATATCAAAACTTCTATTATGAAGTTAGATTTAAATGCACAGGTTGCAAGCTCCCCTTTTCCATTGTTACAGTCTCCAGTTAGTTTTCGATACCCTAATTACTCGCCTTTTTCCGAACGTATTGTCTTTGTATCTAACCAATCTGGCTTTGACGAAATCTGGACTTCCAGCTTGACTGGCGATAAACGTGAACAAATGACGACGTTGTCGTTGCAAGCCCTTCATCCTATCTGGTCGCCAGATGGTACAAAAATTATTTTTTTAACAAAGTCTCAGCAAGGAAGCCAACTTCAGCTTTTGGATGTCAATTCTAAGCAGGTCACTCAAATCGATACTGGACTTGAATATCATGGTAAGCCAAGTTGGTCTTCAGATGGAAGCGGTGTCTATGTTTCTGATGGCCGTGACTTGTATCATTTACCACTTAGTTCTGAGAGTGCTCCTGTTAAGCTCACCAAAGGCGATGTTGCTTATGAGCAAGAAGGATTGCTTTACGTGTATCGCGGCGAATTGCAAGAAATGTGGTATATGGATCTGGCAACGGGAGTAGAAACGCTATTATTTAAAAATGCACATTTGGCTTCCAGTGCGAGTTGGTCGGTGTCACACTCTGGTATTTACTACTTATATGTGTGGCGAGGGGACTTTCGCATCAGCTATTTTGACTTTGCTAGTAAAGTGCATAAAGATATCATCCGTGTGCCAGAACGCAGCTTTAGCCGTAGTCGTGGCCTTGCCTTTATTGCGGAAAAACAGTGGTTACTTTTTACAGGCTATGAAACCCCGCAAGTTGACATTAAACAAGTCGAAATGTAGTCACTGATAATAGTTTTTTGGGTGATGTACTACTATAACAAAGGGCCTTGAAGGCGCTTAACTCTTAAATGAAGGAATTAAACAATGATTGAAGTTGGACAAAAATTACCACAAGTCGAATTGAGCGAACTCACCTCTGACGGTATGGTTAATCATGACGTAACAACGTTGTTCGCTGGTAAAAAAGTGGTGCTTTTTGCGGTTCCTGGTGCGTTTACACCAACTTGTTCTGCATCTCATTTACCTGGCTTTGTTGCAAATGCAGATAAATTTGCCGAAAAAGGCATTGATATCATCGCATGTGTATCGGTAAACGATGCTTTTGTAATGAAAGCTTGGGGTGATGCGCAAAACGCAGAAGCAATTATGATGCTTGGAGATGGCGATGCAAGCTTTACCAAGGCGCTAGGACTTGAAATGGATACTGGGCCTTTTGGCGGTGTGCGTTCGCAGCGTTACGCTATGGTTATTGAGGATGGTATCGTGACATCACTCAATGTAGAACAACCTAAACAATTTGAAGTAAGTAAGGCGGAAGCCCTGTTAGACGCCCTATGAACGTTTAGGGAAGCTACACCAGTTCGCTTTGGTTCGCCAAAGAGGCGTTTACCTTAGCGAATGGGTATGAAAAAGAGCGACGACTTTTCTTGTCAAAGGCTAGGGCCAAATGGGTCGCATCAAAAATATACGTTATTGTTGGAGCCGAATACTTTTCGACTCTATTTCAAAACTGTATGGAATCAATTTAGTTACAGGAGCTTGACCGGCAATGCCAGAGGTCAATATGTGATGGTAAAATCAGCACATAATTTTGATAAGTATGGTTATCTAGTAAAGCCTAGTTTTATATCGCCCCGCGAGCTTAACAAAGTCAAGCAAGTCGTTTTAGCATTTCATCATGCGTGGCTGGCTGACAATTATGACTTTTACCAGAGTCGAGCAATCAATTCTGCCTACCTTACTGCACCAAAGTACCTTGATGAACAGCAAAGGCTTACCCTTTTCCAATTCATTGCGTCAGGTTCTCTTGTATCACTAGCTTCGTCCATATTTTCGCGTGAGTTTCGATTTATGAATACTCAGCTATTTTTTAACCCCGCGAACACCACTCAACTCAATTACTGGCACCGAGATCCACAATATCATTTAACCATTGAAGAGCAAAAACAAGCATTGTTGTTAGGGCCTGAAGTTATTCACTTTCGATTGGCACTGGAAGATGAGCCCGGAATAGAATTGATCCCAGGCACTCACAAACGGTGGGACTCACCTCAAGAGTTAAACGTTAGGTTAGAACAATCAGGACATAATAACCATGAATGTTTGCCGGGAAGTAAAGTCATTCCCTTGGTCGCAGGTGATCTCCTTGCATTTTCAGCCAATATGATACATCGCGGTATTTATGGTAAAAATCGTCTAGCATTGGATGTATTATTGTGTGAGAAACGCTCTGAACTTGCACGCTTTGTGAGAGAAGATTGTTTGCCAAGTAACATAATGCTTGCTGAACTGGATTGTTCTGATTTATTTTTTTAGTCTGTGCATATTAAATGAGAAAGAAGCTTTGCAGTGATACCAAAGCTTCTTCCCATACTACGACCTAATCTGCCTTGCCGTACAAGATAAGATTTGAATACATATCTTTGATATTGTTCCAAGTTTTGTATTTCTATACAATCTTTAGACTTTTACCCTGAGCTAACGGTAAGTGTGACGAATGCTTTGATCGCGATAAGCTCTAGAGTATTGATATCAAACTTTATATACACCAAATTCTTAGAATGGATTGCTAGATTGTTTCGAGTAATGTCCCGTGGCACAGTGTTTGGTATTTTCCCATGTGCCATCTTTGTAAAGTACCCTTGTTACACAAGCTGATGCATCATAAAACACGTCATGGTTTTGTCTGCCACTATCACGAAAGTGGCAGTATGAACCGTTCCCGCATTCCCAGTTCCCGGTAGCTGATGCACTATATGACCAAACCACATCGGCAACATCTTTATCTGCAATAAATCTAAATGCAACTGAAGGGCGGTTTGTGTTAGCCATCGCTGAGCAGAAGTCGGGCTCAAAAAACTGTTGTGTACTGGTTCCGCCAATCAAACACTCGACGTGTGCTGCTTCAGCTTGCTGTGAGTAGGTAGTGGTAGCGAGTACAAGTAGTGCACTTGAAATTATTGCTTTTTTCATTTTTATATTCCTTATATTACAAGTTTTTATTGGTTTGTGATGAGCTCTAGAACCTAGAACCTAAGTTATAAATTGCAGTTGCACATTCGTTCATACTTTTCCATGTACCATCTTTGTAAAGTACTCTTTTTACACAGGCCGTAGCGTCGCGAAAAGGTGAATTATCTTCTCCATCGTCATAAAAAACACACTCTGTACGATGTGCGCCACAATCCCATCTACCAGACAGTGGTGTGCTGAATTGCCACGTTATATGCTCTACGGGTTTAGATGGTTCAAATAGAAAATGTACGGACGGTCTCGAGGAAGTTACTTTTTGGCTCCCGCAAAAACCCGGTTTCATTTCCTGGGGGGTACTTGTGGGGCTCACAGCGCACAGTACTTGATCTGCTAGTGCATTAGTCGAACAAATTGCTAATCCGAATAGAGTGGAAGTAAGTAATAACTGTTTTATCATTTTTCTCTCCTTGTTTTTGTTTTGTTACATTTATTTTATTTTGTGCGCAATTGTCAATTTAACTTTAATTTAATGAGCTTGGGCTGGTTGCTTTTTGTACTGGAAAACGGGATTTTAGGTTGAGAAATATCCAATTTAGAGGTGGAGATAAATGTTATTGTGCCTCTTACTTAAATAGTAAATAATTGTAAATAGTCTGCGTTTTTTCTAACGATAAATGGACGGTCTTAATAAAAGTGATTAGCTAAGATAACTAATGTTTGTCAAGCAGGTAGCTTTAGTACGTTTACTATATGCAATGTGGTTATATTGAGTTTTTGCTTTAAATTTCAGTATTTTATTTTTTCTAAGTGCTATGACTAGACAAGAGTAAATGATGGGCCCGTTGTGTAGGCCCATATTTGAATTAAGCTGACGTTAGAAGTCGCATTCGTAGGGTTGGAAAAGGCTTTCCCATATCGTCAGTTGGTGAGCGTTCATATACCTTAAAGCCTTTTGCTTCATAAAAGCCGACGGCTTCTGGGTTTTGCTCATTGACATCAACGAACTGCACATTTTGTGTTTCAAGCGCAAAGTGAAGCAGCTCAGTTCCGACACCTTGTCCTCTGCTTTTCGCGAGTACAAACAACATCTCGATCTTTCGGTCATGTACACCAATAAAACCGACAATATCCGCGTCGCTATTTTTTACACAGTGCAGCGTAACGTTTGGAAACGCCTGTTCAATAATAATAGGTTTAAAATAAGCGATGTCCGCCTCAGTGATAAAATCATGAGTGGCTCGCACAGAGTCTTCCCAAACAGCCAGTAGTTCCTGGTAATCGCTTGGTGTAACTGGACTTATCATCATTTTTCCTTTTGTCTAATAAAACTGTCCAAATGGGGTAAAGCGATAAACAAAAGGGAGACTAACCAGTCGAACGAGCTTAACATACCCGATGCATCAAGGGTACAGCGGGTATACTCAGATAAATTACTTATATGTGGTTGTGTAGATAATGCACCCTTAACTATTCATCTAGTTGAAAAAATGCAACTTGATCGGTAAGGAGCTTGGCTTGATTTTCCATATTTCTACCTGAACGAGATGTTGTTTCAACTAGAGTAACGTTCTGCTGAGTAATATTATCCATTTGTGCGATGGTGGTGGAAACCGCAGCTATCCCTTCAGCTTGCTCTTTCCCCGCGTTATCTATGTCTGCCACCATTTTGCTCACCTCGGCAATTGATTGCATTAGCTCATCGAAAGTCGTACCAGACTCGTATACAAGTTTGCTGCCTTGCGCCACTGCATCAACGCTATTTTTGATCAGTGCTTTGATTTCACGTGCCGCTGATGCGCTACGTTGAGCAAGGTTTCTCACCTCTCCGGCAACCACGGCAAATCCGCGTCCAGCCTCACCAGCCCGGGCTGCTTCAACGGAAGCATTGAGTGCTAAGAGGTTGGTTTGGAAAGCGATTTCGTCAATGACACTGATAATATCAGAGATTTTCGTGCTGTAAGATTCGATTCTACCTACTGCGGTAATGGCATCATCAATCGATGCTTTACCTGAGTGTGCTTTTTCTCTAACAATAGTCGCTTTCTCAGCGGCATTACTTGCGCTACTCGCATTCTTTTTAACCGTAGCGGTAAGCTCTTCCATAGTGGCGGCAGTTTCTTCTAAGCTCGCCGCTTGATTTTCAATGCGGCTATTGAGTTCTTCGTTGTTATTCGCGATTTGTTTAGCCACATCAAACACTTGCTCTGCACCATTGTTTATGGTGTTAACTAAGTCGCTTAATTTATCGAATAAGCCGTTCATTGCTTGTTGTAGCACCGAGAACTCGCCACCTATGTGGTGGGTGATCCTATGCCTTAAATCACCTTGCTCCATTGCCAAGATAGCATCTTTAATATGTTCAACCGCTTGTTTTTGTTCTGTGATATCCGTTGCATATTTAACGACTTTAAAGGGGCGACCTTGTTGATCGAGAATAGGGTTATAAGATGCTTGGATCCATACCTCTTGACCTTGTTTTGCCAGCCTCAAGTATTGTCCTGAGTCGAACTCACCTCGGTTGAGCTTTTGCCAAAATTGCTGGTATTCAGAACTAGTGGCTTGTTCGTGTGTAGCAAAAATACGGTGATGTTTACCTTTGATTTCGTCAAGTGAGTACCCCATCGTATCTAGGAATGGCTCGTTGGCCCATAAAATAGTACCATCCATTGCAAACTCAATGACGGCTTGTGATTTACGAATGGCTTGAAGCTGACCATCAAAATCAGCAGCAATGGCTTTTTGTTCGGTAATATCTGTCGCAAATTTCACGACTTTTAGCGGTTTCCCTTGCTCATCTAAAATTGGGTTGTAAGTGGCACGAATCCAAATTTCTTTGTCACCTTTCCCTCTGCGTTGAAACTCACCTGTTTCAAATTGGCCTTGTTTTAAACGTTGCCAGAATGCTTTGTATTCGCTGCTTTGCGCGTAAAAACTGTCAACGAACATGCTGTGATGTTTGCCAATGACTTCTTCTTTCTTGTAGCCCATTACAGATAAAAAGTTTTCATTTGCTTTTAAAATATTACCTTGCAAATCAAACTCGATAACGGCTTGCGAGCGATTGATGGCTTTGAGTTGCCCGGCAAAGTCGAAAGACGCCAGCTTTGCTTGAGTAATATCCGAGGCATATTTGACGATTTTGCCCAACTGGCCATTTTCGTCATAGATGGGAGTATAGGTTGCTTGAATCCACAGAGTGTTTCCTGATTTCGTTAGGCGTTTAAACTCACCGGATTGATGTTTACCTTGTCGTAAAGCGTGCCAAAAGTCTTGATATTCGCTGCTCTCAGCCTCTTCTTGTGCCACGAATAATCGATGGTGTTGACCTTGTATTTCACTTAATGTGTAACCAACCGCATTTAAAAATAGCCTGTTTGCAGTCTTTATGTTGCCGTAAGGGTCAAACTCAATAACGGCTTGAGTTTGTTTGATGGCATCAACTTGCCCTTGAAAGTCAGCGGCTTTCGATTTTTGTGCGGTGATATCTGAGGCATATTTTACGACTTTGATAGGCCTATTCTGTTCATCAAAAATTGGATTATAAGTGGCTTGGATCCATATCGTTTTACCTGATTTTGTTTGCCTTGCGAATTCACCTTCAAAAAATTCGCCATTATTTAGGCGTTGCCAAAATGCTTCATACTCCGCGCTTGCAGCGTAGTCATCGCTAACGAATAAGCTATGATGCTTACCTTGTATTTCCTCCAAGTCATAACCCATAACTGACAAAAAGTTTTCATTGGCGTCCAGTACTTTACCGTGCATGTCGAATTCGATAACCGCAAAGGACGCTGATAACGCACGTAAATTTGCACTCATGTTGGCGATAGTTGTGAGGTAATCATCGATGTCTGTCGCAATAACTAAAATTCTACCTTCTTGAGTACGCGATAGCTCCAGTAATAACTTCTTCGGCTTGTTGTCACTCGCTGTATTGAGAGAGACTTCTACCTTTACATGTGCTTGGTGCTCAAGTTGAGCGAGCCCACGCTTGAGTGTGGCTGCATCCGTTGAAGTATGACATAGAAAACTTAGAGATTTCAGCTCGTGGCTCGTCGGGTGTCCGAGTAAGCGATTGAAAGCCGAACTACCCTGAACAATATCTGTTTGATAATCCACTTCTAAGTAAGGGGTTGTAGCCTTAAAGTGTTGAAAGAGCGCAGCATCTTGTCCATTTTGCTTTTTTGCTTTTCCCAAGCCAAACATGATCATACGTAAGCCACCCATAGCGGTAAATTTAAACAGTATTAACTATAGTAAAGTTGTTTAGGTTCGCCACAAAATAGTTGCAGAACAAGTATATAATCTTGTTGCTTGAAGCAAATTATCATCACGGATAATAAGGGTATAGCCGTAACTCAAATGTCTTGGTAAAATCTTCGCCAATTTTTATAAAAACGAGCATTAAGATGGGCAGAGCATTTGAAGTCCGCAAAAACGCCATGGCAAAAACGGCGGCGGCAAAAACAAAAGTAAACTCAAAATACGGAAAAGAGATTTACGTTGTTGCTAAAAATGGCGGCGCAGATCCTGAAACGAACTTGTCATTACGTCGTTTAATCGACAAGGCAAAGAAAGATCAAGTTCCTGCACACGTTATTGATAAAGCAATCGAAAAAGCGGCAGGCGGTGCGGGCGAAGATTACACTCCTGCGCGTTACGAAGGTTACGGTCCAGGTAACAGCATGATCATCGTTGACTGTTTAACAGACAACATGAATCGTACTATCAAAGATGTTCGCTTACCGTTTACCAAAACTGGTTCAAACTTAGGTAATCCTGGCTGTGTGGCACATATGTTTGACCACTTTGCGATCTTAGGATTTGCAGGTGATGACGACGAGTCAGTTTTGGAAGCGCTAATGATGGCTGATGTTGATGTTACTGACGTAGAAGTTGAAGACGGCCAAGTTTCTGTTTTCGCACCTCACACTGAGTACTTCAAGGCGAAAACTGCATTGACAGAAGCGTTTGAGGGGATCACTTTTGAGGTCGACGAGATCACTTGGGTTCCGCAAACTCACGTAGAAATCGAAGATCCAGAAGCAATTGAGACATTCGAAAAGCTAATCAACATGCTTGAAGATGTGGATGACGTACAAAACGTTTACCACAATGCGATTGTCAAAAGATAAGCCGCTTATCGATATAGCGCATAAATAGTTAAGGCCGACATCGTTCGGCCTTTTTGTTGCCTAAGCCTTAGGTGTAATAACATTAGTTTTTATCATGGCAACAGGAAACAATAATAGTAACGTTTGCGAGCCAATATAGATGACCCAATTAACATGCCTCGCAATAGGGAAGTAACCATTCCCTTGGTTTGCGAACAGCCAAAATTGACCGATGATAGCATCCGCTAACATAGCTAGGATAAAGCCGATGGCAACTGCGTAGTTGGTTTGTTCATTGAGTTTAATGTTTTGAATAATAAGCCAAAAACCAAAAACACCAAGCAAGGTCACTATTAAGCTATAACTTGCGCTCAACAGCAGAGAGTATTGGCTTATCGTAGGTAGGTACATCATTTGATAGCTAAACAACGATAACGCCATAGACACAACAACCAACACAGTCGCGGTTGCTAATGTTAATGAGAATTCTCGCCTTAAAAACCGAATAAGCAGTCCAAATAAAAGCCCATAACCAAGGGCAAAAAACCAAATAGAGTCGATTAGGTAGTCATGCTTTATGGTTTGATCTTGGCGATGGTAAAGCTCGAAGAGATTGAAGTTGACGATATCTCCGCCAGTACATAAGAGCAGAGCAACCCAACAGAGTTTTATGTCTGTGTGTAAAGTACAGGGACTTACTGCCAGGCTTGTTTGGCGAACATGCCACCCTAATCGCAACACAAGAAGTAGTGAGGCTGAGGGCAAAATCCATTGAAATAAGGCTTGGTGACTTTGCCAAAGTAGGCTGCTGCCAAGCAAAGACGTCACTGTCGCAATACCAAGTAAAAGCAATGTGATGGGTTTATAGTGGACAGTTTGCAGTATATTATTCACGGTCATTCCTTGTTGGCAATCATTTCAATCTGTTTGGAAGCTAGTTTTGGCTACCCTGTGCAAAGTGTAATAATTCTTGACGTAATTGCCTCTTGCTGTATCAATTTACAGTACAATCATTTACAGTATTTGTCTTGCAGATCTATTACATTGCTACTTTTTATAAGGGTAACTCGTTCATGTCTAATCTTAAACTCAATATAGCGCTTTCATGCTCAGTTCTTGCATTGGCTTTTTCTGGGTTTAATGTCATTCAAACCAAATTAGCAACCTCTCCTGTAGCACCACATGCGTATCAGAGCCCTACTCAACAGCCTCACTATAATGCAACTCAATATACGCAGGACACTCAGATTTCAACTGACGAGCCTGAACAAATCGCTAAGTTAATGGCTCGGATCAATAAACTTGAAACGAGGTTACAGGCATTGTCGATGGAAAAGTCAGACTTACTCTCTGAGCAGGCGCCGGATGAGTTTGAGTCTCTAATCTTCTCGTTGATAGAAAAACGTGAACAACAAAAAATCGATGAGATGAAAGCTGAAAACCCAATTTATGGCTTTTATGAAGACTTACCCGAAGACTACGAAATGCGGATCAAGACCGATCCTGAGTACGCGAGTCAAATCAGCAACGATTTAAAGCAGAAAATTCTGAATAGCAGTTTACCAGCGGCGGAACGTTTAGCGGCGATGAGCCAGCTACAAATGAACATGTTTATGCTAAATCGCAATGAATTAGAGCAATATGATTATCAAGCGGTAGAATCTATCCTCAATATGACGCATAACATGAGTGATGAAAAGTTGAGGCTACAGGCGCTTGAGCTCGTGTCGCGCACACCTATCGTTGATGAGCGTTTGTCACAGTCGTTTGTGAAAATGTTAGAACAAGAGCCCAATGATTACGTGAAAAGCCTCGCAGCAGAAGGACTGATGTCACAGTATTTCCAGTCAGGCACGGATCCAAAACAGCAACAACGGATTGCGCAAGATTTGCTTTCTCTCTACGAAAATGCCTCGGATCCCAAGGTTAAAGCCATCCTTAAAAACTTGATGGGTGATGAACGTATGCTAGAAGAGCTAAAACGCCAGTCTAATGGCTGACGTACATGGAGTTAAAACTTGGAAAATAAGCAGTTAGATATCGAATATCAAGTAATCAAGGAACATATCAATGAGTTTCCGACCCCCATCACGTTTAAACAAGGTGCCAGATTGACCGTTGGTGAAGAGTATGAGGGCGAAGAGGGGTGGGACAATTGGTTTTTCTGCGAAACTGAGGAGCAAGTGTCTGGTTGGGTACCTGCTCAAGTGTTTCGCTTAGTCAATCCCAAACAAGGTGTTGCATTAATGGACTATACTGCTCAGGAGTTATCGGTAGTTCAAGGTGAACACTTATTGGGGCATAACCAACTCAATGGTTGGGTGTGGTGCTCAAGTAAAAAGTCAGCGCTGCAAGGTTGGGTACCGCTCCGTAATCTAATACAAATCTAGCGTGTGTTGCTTTTTAGCAACACACCTCTCTTTTCTCTGCTACTTTTTTAAAATACTTCTGTTTTTCGTCAGCTTACTGCCCACTCAGCCACTTCTATAGCAATTTTCCCAAGATGAAATTTGATTTTAATATACTGATTATTAAAGTGTTTTATCGATTTGCTGATTTTCTAGGAAAGATAAGAAAAAATTTTCGATATTTTTATAAAAATTTTTTCTGACTACTCCACTCCATACTGAATGTGAATGCTTTTTGCACGAAACTTAACCGCTTTGGGCGGCACTTACATCCTAGTTTTTTATGGTGTTGCTTTTATGCGACAGTTTAACTTATTGAAAATAAATAAGTTTTAATTTTATCTCCAAATCACCTGTTGCTAAATGGCAACAATCTCACTGAATCCATCCTTAATAAAAATCCACTTTGGTTTTTAACTTGTTGATTTTTATATTCTTTTAAACTTTGGCATCAAAGTTGGAATAGTTATCTCGAAAGCAAAAAACATTCGCTTCAACGCAAACCAACGCAGAGAAGCAGAAACGACAAGTTATATGAGAGGAACTGATTATGAAAACTTTAGCAATCGCACTATCAGCAGCTGTACTTTCTTTCGCATCAGTAGGTGCTCACGCAGACTCTGAGTTTGATAAATACGATGTTGATGGAGATGGCTACATCTCATTAGGCGAATCAAAAGCGAATCCAAATTTAATGGCGCAGTTTAAAGACCTTGACGCCGACCAAGACGGCCAATTAAGCCAGTCTGAGTTTGATAACTTTGAAGGCTAATAACGAGCCGATAACGTAATAGCAGATTTTTAAATATACCCCAAGTTAAGGAAAAGATTATGAAAAACGTACTAGCAGCACTATCAATCGCAGGTTTATCAATGGTTTCAGCATCAGCACTTGCTGGTGATGACTTCGCAAAATTGGATACTGATGGCAACGGCTCAATCAGTGTAACTGAAGCGAGCGTAAGCGCGTCATTGAGTGAGCAATTCGCGGACTTAGACGTTAATGCCGACGGCGAGCTAAGCAAGTCTGAATACGCAAATTACGAAGGCTAATTTGGCACTGGATCGAGTAATGAGTTAAGGAGCTGGGCCGCATGCCTAGCTCATCAGAACAAAATGACACAATTGAAGGGTTAGATTATGAAAAATGTACTAGCAGCACTATCAATCGCAGGGTTATCAATGGTTTCAGCATCAGCATTTGCTGGTGGCGATTTCGAGAAACTAGATACTGATGGCAACGGTTCAATCAGCGTTACTGAAGCAAGCGTAAGCACTTCGTTAACTGAACAGTTTGCAGACTTAGACACGAACGCCGATGGCGAGCTAAGCAAATCTGAGTACGCGAACTACGAAGGTTAATCGCTAGGTGGGCTTAGCGCCCACTGCCTTTGACGCCATAACGAACACGACAGAAGGATTGGACTATCATGAAAAACGTATTAGCAGCACTTTCAATTGCAGGTTTAACATTCGCTTCAGCTTCTGCATTAGCTGGTGAAGATTTCACTAAATATGATACTGACGGTAACGGCACCATCAGCATGACTGAGGCAAAAGTAAATCAGTCGCTTGCAGAGCAATTTACGCAACTAGACAGCAATGCCGACGGTGAGTTAAGCGAGTCTGAATTCGCAAATTACCAAGGCTAATCAAGCCGCCCAAAAGCAAATCATATTTAGGAAATTTTAGGAGCAGAATGATGAAAAATGTACTTATCGCACTATCAATCACAGGTCTAACATTGGCTTCAGCAAATACTATTGCTGGTGAAGATTTCGCAAGCTATGACACAGATGGCAACGGTGCTATTAGCATGAGCGAAGCAAAAGTAAATACAGCGCTTATCGAGCAGTTTAAAGACTTAGATGTAAACGCTGACGGAGAACTAAACGAAACTGAGTTCTCTAACTTTAAAGGTTAATTTGCGACTAGAGCCGCAATGAGAGACGGGCATAGTGAGGAGAATGGCTATGAAACTTAGAACGGTATGTGCAACGACCATAGGTGTATTGGTGAGTACGATGGCACTGGCAGCAACCTTGTCATTTCAAGATGTAGACAAGGACAAAGACGGGCAGATCAGCCAGCAAGAAGCATCAGTATCATCAACACTACTTGGTCAGTTCGAGAAGCTAGATGCAGACAAAAATGGTCAGCTAAGCGCTTCTGAATTCTCTAACTTTAAAGGCTAGGAGGTCACAATGAAAAAGTTAGCAACAGCAATCACAGCCGCCACAGTACTTTTTGCCGGCTCAGCAATGGCAGCAGAATTTAACGATTTTGATTTAGACAAAGATGGCTTTATCTCTAAAAGCGAAGCGTCACTGTCAGAACCTCTTGCTTCAATCTTTGATAAGCTAGACAGCGACGGAGACGGCAAACTGTCTGAGAAAGAATTTAATCAGTAAGCAAGTGGCAATCCAAAGCGCCACGCCTCCCCAAGCTCGACTTTGTAGTCGGGCTTTTTTATTTCGAGCTGCTAGGCTGCTTAAGGTTTAAATGGGGAATGAGCTAACTTAATTCATTGATCCAGCGATGCGTTCTTATCCATTTTTGCATCTTGGGGAAGCCTTCTCTTGGACAAGTCATATCCCAAGCGGTAAGCAGGGGTTGACCAAAAAGGCCACCAGTATTAAAGGCGTCAATCAATGACTCTCTAGCATTTTTGTAGGCTTTTTCATGGAATACAACTTCAATGGGCAAGTTGAGATAGCTAGTAGCAGCAACTGACCAAGCCGTCGCTGCTATTTCTTCACCATGCATTGCCTGTTTTTCGCGCCCATTTTTGAGGCCATTTTTGTACACATCACCATTAAGCTGAGGGCGAAAAATAGGCTCACAAACTGCAATATGTCCGGCTTCATGCAGAATATCCCCCGGGTAAAGCAGCTTTTCATTATCAATGTATAGGGTGCCATTCACTGTTTTTAAACCGGGTAAGAAGGAGTCAGTTTCTACGTCTTTAAACCGAAAAGGTAGATTGATTTCGGTAAGAAAATCACAAATGCGCTTTGTATGCTCATGCATGTTAATTCGGATTCCTTTGAGCAGCTTAACTTACATTGTCAGTAAGTTTAACCTACGTTTCCATTTGCGCAAATTACCGAAGATTACAACTTGTTATAAAGGAAGTTTGATCACCGCTAGCATCTCACCATCCTCTTCATCGATTCCAACTTCTTCAAAGCCAAAGCTTGCGTAAAACGATTTTGCAACGGGGTTGCTCGGTATATAACAGATTTCTATGGTGGTAAGGTTTAGTGTCTGCTTGATTTCTTCGAGTGCGAGGGTGAGTGCTTTACGCCCAATTCCTTGTTGCTGAAATTGTTGATCAACCATAAAGCGCCAAATGGAAATACGTTCTATACTCTCTTGTACCCACATTAGCATCCCAACAGCTTCATCATCGTGATAAATTGCGCGTGTGGTATAGCCATCATTAAATTTTGATTCCACGATGGAAAACATGTTGCAGGCTACCAAATCTTGCTGTCCAGGGCTGACATCTAAATCGCAAATGGCTTCGTAGTTGTGTTTATCAATGGCTCTTAGAGAAATATTCATCATGGCGTCCTTGTATTGTTATAAAAACACTATTTCAAACATGGTTGTTTTGGCAAGAGAAAGTTTGCTTTATTAAACGCACAATCATTGACCGTTAAGCGCTTATTCCTCACACTGGAAAACACCTTCGGCTTTATGTCGTTTTGCCTAAAACAAGGACCTTGTGATGCAGCTCACCGAATTACTTAATATTTCTATACCTATGATCCAAGCGCCGATGGCAGGCGTGCAAAATTGGCGCTTAGCGGCCGCAGCAACAAATGCCGGAATACTCGGTTCAATCCCTTGCGGTATGTTAAGTAAAGAGCAGGTTGTTGCAGAAATTGAACATTTCAAAGTACATGCTTCAGGCTCATATAACCTTAACTTTTTTTGCCATAAAATGCCGGAACTTGACCCTTATCAACAAGGTAATTGGAAGAAAAAGCTGGCTCCATATTACGATGAGCTGGAGTTAACACCTAGCGATGATATGGGAGTCTTAAGACGCCCATTTGATAGGGAAATGGCCGAGGCCATTGCCCCTTATAAACCTCCCGTGATCAGTTTTCATTTTGGTCTTCCTGATGCCGAATTGGTCGAGTTGGTAAAATCGTGGGGGACGACTATTTTATCTTCAGCAACGACCTTGGAAGAGGGGATATGGTTAGCTGAAAATGGTGCTGACATCGTGATAGCACAAGGGATTGAAGCGGGTGGGCATAGAGCAACCTTCACCGAGACAAAACTTGAGTCTCAGCTGCATACTCGTCAATTGGTAACGATCCTCGCTGATGCGTTATCCGTACCTGTAGTGGCTGCAGGTGGTATTGCTTCTCATCATGATGTCACTATGATGCATGAACTGGGTGCATGTGGAACGCAAATAGGCACTTGTTTCTTACTATGTGATGAAGCTAACACTTCTCAGGTACATCGAGAGGCACTCAAATCACTGTCTGAGCCGTCCGCCGTAACCAATGTGTTTTCTGGTCGCCCTGCACGTGGGATTGAAAATCGGTTAATGATAGAGCTGAATTTCATTAATGAAGATGTACCTACTTTCCCATATGCATCAGCCGCTTTGACACCATTACGCGCCGTAGCTGAAAAGCGAGGAAGCGGCGATTTTAGCCCCCTATGGTCCGGGGTTAATCGCCAAGGCTGTATGGAGGTAAGCACTCAAAAAATGGTAGATAATTTATGGAATGTTAAATAATAACTCTTTGATTAACAAATTTGACACATTCTGAGTTTATGCTCTAGCGTTTTATGACAAGGCCAGTTCGTTGCGCCTTGTCCCTTGTTGCCTGAACATGCGTATTTTTATGTTTAGGTGACGTATTCGCTATTGAAAATAATAAACACGGAGTCGTGCATGAGACATTCTATTTTAACAGCAGCGTTATTCGCTTCTTTTTCTTCGCTGGCAACCCCTACTTGCCCAAGTATTACCGCATTAGAAACCCAATATGCAGCACCAAATATGGTCAAGCGTAGCTTTTCTAGCTCGTTTAACAAATACTTATCTTGGCTACCAAGTTATCATATGGTGCATGATCAAGTAACCGCTGCTGGAGCTGTCACTCAGATCACTGCTAAATTTGACTACGGTAGCATCACCCATAAAGACTTGGAATTCGAGTCGGTGGAGTTTTACTACCGTGCTGAGTCGGACACAAATTGGCAGTATCTTGGTGAGCAAACAACCAATGGCGATGGTAAGGCGTTTATCACCTTGCCTGAACTGCCGGCAGGTCAGTATCGTGTATACGCAGGCGTGCCAGCTGATGGGACTGGTGCACAAGGTTATGTCACAGTCGTTGAGCCAGGTACTCAAGCGGTCCTGTTTGATATCGACGGCACGCTAACCGAATCTGATGCCGAGCAAATTGGCGACTATACAGGAATAGATCATGCCGACCCCAAAGATGGCGCTTATGATTTAGTTCGTCACTATCTTGATTTGGGCTATCAACCCGTATTCTTAACAGCCAGAGTGTATTGGTATGCTAAAGGGACGCGCGGTTGGTTGAGTTGGATGGGTTTACCACAAGGCTTTTTACGCACATCACTTAGCAATGAAACCAGCCTGTTTAAAACGGCAGAATATAAAACTGCGGAGATTAATCGCTTAAAAGCGCAGGGTATTGAAGTCGTTCGTGCTTATGGCAATGCCAAAACAGATGCTGAAGCCTTTATCAAAGCAGGGATCCCAGCTTCTGAGGCGTTTACTATTGGTTCTGATGCCGGGCATTACGGTACCACAGCTATTACCGGCAATAGTTATCAAGTGCATTTAGGTGAACTCACAACTTACCCTCACGCTGACTGCTTGTAGACCTTACCTTCGATTGATTCTAATTTTTTAGGAGTTCGCAAAAGGAGCCGTATTTTGGCTTCTTTTGGGGCATTCTGTGTGTACTAACCTCTGGGCCTAGGTACTAACTTACACTCCCATCATTTACGTTTGTTTACGTAATATTCATTAAAATTTCATTTTTTACATTATTCTGGCTTGACCTCTGACCATTGTAATCTAAAGTTTGTTTGTTACTAAATTGTAATAATTGGAGCAAGTACATGAAAAGGTTAATTCTCAGCGCCCTGCTTGGGTTGCTATCGGTCGTCACTTCTCCCGCTCACAGCGGTGAGGAATTAGAGTATCCCGTGGTATTAGTTCACGGTCTGTTTGGCTTTGATAATCTGCTCGGAGTAGATTATTTTTATCGCGTACCACAAGTGATCCAAGATGAAGGTGGGCAGGTTTATGTTGCAGAAGTATCATCAGCCCATAATTCAGAATTGCGTGGTGAACAACTACTAGAGCAAGTTGCGTTGGTTCGAGCATTAACGGGTAAAGGCAAAGTTAATTTGATTGGTCATAGCCAAGGCGCGCAAACTATTCGCTACGTCGCCTCAGTTAAACCTGAGTGGGTGGCCTCGGTGACTAGTGTTGGTGGCGTAAACTGGGGTAGCCGTTTTGCTGATGTTGTTCGTGGTGGAGTAGACAGTGGTTCATTTTCGGAGCAGTTTTTAGCATCGCTTGCTAACGGCCTTGCGGGATTGATTGATTTGTTATCTGGTAAAGCAACCGCACCAAAAGACGCACTCGAAGCGCTAAGTGCTTTGACCACGGCTGGCACATTAGCATTTAACCAAAAATACCCAGAGGGTATACCAAGCAGTTATTGTGGCGAAACCCAAAGTCTAGCAAGCAATGGTGTGCATTATTTTTCATGGAGTGGCAGCAAAGCATGGACCAACGTATTTGACCCTGCTGATAATGCACTCGCACTGTTCTCTCAAGTTTTTGATGAGGCCAACGACGGCCTAGTCTCAGCTTGTTCTAGTAATTTAGGTCAGGTGATCAACAACCAATTCAAAATGAACCATTTAGATCAGGTAAACCACACTATTGGTATTCATCACTTGTTCGAAACAGACCCATTAACCGTTTATCGCCAGCATATTCGCCGCTTAAAAGGTCTGGCGCTATGAAAAAGTGGGGCCTTTTGCTAATCATTTTGACTATGCTGTCGCTGGTTTATATCGAGAGTGAACAGCAAGAGATGCCGCGTCATCTTCCCCGGTTCGCGGTGCTATCAGAGCAGCAAAGTGATGCGCATAAGGTCCCACAACCCACAAGGAGTGCATCTGCAAGCGTACGTTGTGAGACTATTAATAAACAGCATAAGCATCAAATCGACGATTGGCTTTTTGATCTACAAAACAATAACCAAGCCGAGCAGTGGCAAGCTTATCTGGAATTATTACCACAATGCCTTCACGAAGTTGCAGATCTCTACGTGCAATTTAAGCAGGCCTTAATTGATGTGGATACGCATCTTAACCTACAAGAACGTGTTGAGCTGCTACACGCACTGCAGCGGCAATTTTTTACAGATGAAGTGATCGCTATTTGGTTTGAAGGTGATAATGCGTGGGATATGCAAGCTTTGATTCGCTGGCAAATTTTGTCAGACGCATCTATATCTGAGTCGCAAAAGCAGCAATTAATTGAGACGCATGTCAGTGGGCTTCCAAAGCGTGAACAAGTGTTATTTCACACCTCAGCTCAGTTGCACACCCTAAACGCAAACTGGCAGCAAAAACACTATAACGAATTAAGTGCCGAATTTGGTGATGAAGCGGCAACTCGTATTCTTGAAGTCCAGAAGCAGCAAAATCATTGGCGGCAAAAACTACAAAGCTTTATGCTGCAAAAACAAAATATTTTAGCCGAGCTTGGTGATAGCCAAATTGCAAAAGAAAAAGTCGAGTCACTACTCAAACAAACCTTTACGGAGAACGAGCAAAAGCGAGTCGCTGTATTGGTTAAGTGATAATTTTTTAGTTATTGATAAGATGTACAGGCCGGTTACATGGAGCAGCCAAACTTTCAGCCATGAGCCCATCTTGGCAACTGGTAAATACAATCAAACAAGCAGTAAAACATGAAAATTGAACCAAACCTGTGGCAGCTTTATTTACAAGTATATTTTCAACCATTACAGCAAATCGGCTTTGATTCTCGGGGCGCTGTCTTAAGTCTGTGGAATCCACATGGAAAGGTACTCTGTGAAGATAAAAATCAACGCTTATCACGATTTTGGCAAGGGGCTTTACAGCGCGCAAATGTGCCTTATCAGTTGCTGTGGGGCGGTGATCAGCAAATGCAATATCGAGAGTTAAGTGTTTATATAAAGTGTGATTTAGCATCGGGATATCGATGGGCGACACGATTAAATCAACTGGGATTTTATTTCGTCGAAGATAATCAATTGCACCTCTATAACAGTAGCGATAAAGCGCAAAGCGATGTGGTGACGGATAACTTCGTATCTCGGTTTTGCTTTGCCAAAATACCAAAGCAGAACCAAGCCATACAACCAAAAAACAGGGCCTAAACTAGGCCCTGTTTGCTGTACTTCATTGGTTTATTTTAAGTCAAAGCGGTCTAGTTGCATTACCTTCACCCAAGCGGCGATAAAATCGTCTACAAACTTCTGTTTGGCATCGTCCGATGCATAGACTTCGGTAATTGCGCGAAGTTCAGAGTTAGAACCAAAGATTAAATCAACCGGGGTTGCCGTCCATTTTATCTCTCCAGTTTTACGGTCACGACCTTCGTATAAGCCTTCTTGCCCCTCTACCTTTGACCATTTAGTCGACATATCTAGCAGGTTAACAAAGAAGTCGTTGCTCAATTGACCTGGTTTGTCAGTAAATACACCGTGCTCTGTGCCTTTGTAGTTTGCGTCTAAGCTACGTAGGCCGCCTAATAGTACTGTCATTTCAGGTACGGACAGGTCCAGCATATTGGCTTTGTCTACTAACATTTCAGTTGGTGACATAAACGCTTCATCACTGTAATAGTTACGGAACGCGTCTGCTTTTGGCTCCAGATAGCTAAATGATAAGACGTCCGTTTGTGCTTGTGAGGCATCGGTACGGCCCGGCTTAAACGCTACATTTACTTTGTAGCCTGCGTCGTTTGCGGCTTTTTCAACTGCTGCAGAACCACCTAACACAATCAAGTCGGCAATAGAGACCGCTTTTTTGCCAGCACGCTTATTAAAGCGGGTTTGAATATCCGTCAATGTAGCTAGCACTTTGTTGACCTCGTCAGGGTTGTTTACCTCCCAACTTACCTGAGGCTCAAGGCGTAAACGGCCACCGTTTGCACCACCACGCATATCAGTAACTCGGTGGCTAGATGCTGCCGACCATGCCGTTCTGATCAGTTCTTGTTTTGTTAGACCTGAGTTCAAGATTGATTTTTTCAGGGCGCTTATGTCCTTGTTATCAATCATCTTGTAATCCGCTTTTGGAATTGGATCTTGCCAAGTCAGTACTTCGCTTGGTACTTCTGAACCTACATAACGGGCTCTTGGACCCATATCACGGTGAGTCAACTTGAACCAAGCCTTCGCGAACGCCAACTCATATTGCTTTGGATCTTTGCGGAAGCGTTCAATGACCTTACGATATTCAGGGTCAAATTTTAATGCCAAATCCGTGGTGAACATTATTGGTGCGTGGCGTTTACCTTCAATGTGGGCGTCTGGTACTAGATTTGCCGCAGCTTTGTTATCTGGGATCCACTGGGTCGCACCAGCTGGACTTTTGGTCATTACCCAATTGAAGTTCATTAGGTTGTCGAGATAATTGGTTGACCATTGAGTTGGTGTAACCGTCCAAGCCCCTTCTAAACCGCTTGTTGTGGTGTCTGCACCTTTACCCGAGCCGCATTTATTTTTCCAGCCTAGCCCTTGCGCTTCAATTGCTGCAGCGGCTGGTTCTTTACCCACACAATCAGATGGCTTTTTCGCGCCATGTGCTTTACCAAAGGTGTGACCACCCGCGATAAGTGCGACCACTTCTTCGTCGTTCATTGCCATACGGCCAAATGACATGCGAATATCTTTTGCGGCAAGTAGTGGATCTGGTTTACCGTGTGGACCTTCAGGGTTGACATAAATAAGTCCCATTTCTACAGCTGCTAATGGACCTTTTAGCTTACCTTTTTTGTCACGACGCTCGTCTTTTAGGAAAGCATCTTCTGGCCCCCAATAAACTAAATCAGGTTCCCAATCGTCTTGACGGCCACCTGCGAAACCAAAGGTCTTAAAGCCCATTGACTCAAGTGCAACATTGCCTGCTAAGACCATTAAGTCTGCCCAGGATAGGCTACGACCGTACTTTTGTTTAATCGGCCACAATAATCGTCTTGCTTTATCTAGGTTTGCGTTATCTGGCCAGCTGTTTAACGGATCGAAACGTTGTTGACCACCTGCAGAGCCACCACGGCCATCGTGTACACGATAAACTCCGGCACTATGCCATGCCATACGGATCATAAATGGACCATAATGACCCCAGTCAGCAGGCCACCAGTCTTGTGAATCGGTGAGTGTTTGCTCGATGTCTTTTTTGACTTGCTTAAGATCTAGTTTGCTAAATTCAGCGGCATAATCAAAGTTTGCGCCGTAAGGATTGGACTCTGGGCTGTGTTGTCTTAATGGGCTTAGGTTTAGTTGTTCTGGCCACCAAAATTGATTAGTTTTTGCTTCACTCATTGCAGCAAAGCTCTGGGCTGATAGCGTTGTTGTTACTGCGAGCGCGACGGCAGACAACATCGTTCTAGATTTTCTATTCATGGGGTTTTCCCTCGTAATTAAAGTGTGTCTCAAACTGCGTGTTAAACTTTAGTTCACAAATTAAAAAGAGAAAATCCAGAAAAACAAATTGGTGTGTTCGGAAAAATAAATCGATAAAAAATCTATTTTATCAAAGTGTTATATTTGTTTTTTATCGCGAGAATATTTTTGAAGTAAAACTTGAATTTAGTATTTTGCAATAATTAACTTAAAACACAAAACTTTTGTAAAAATTCTCGTAATTGTATTGGGTATGGAAATATATATGGTGGAGTAGTGAGTCCTACTCCGCTTTATTCGCTAATATTGAAAATAGCAATGGTACTTGATGCCCTTTACTCAATAACTGAAAACCGTGTCCGGACACCGCCTCCAAACCTTCAAAGCAGTTATATGGACTGTAAGGGTGCTCATCAAAGTGAGTGATTGTAAGACCTGCTTGCATTAATGACTGCATCACTTCGGCGATTGAGTGCGGCCAAGTCGCAATGGTTTGTTTGGTATCTTGGTGGTTCTCGGTATAGGTTGATTCTTCGCTAATATCCGGCTGAGTTTGTGGGAAGTAAGGGTAGCCCAAATGAAGGTCAATACTTGGGTGAAACTCCACGAGACAAAACTGACCGCCGGGTTTCAATGCGCGGGCAATAGTAGCAGCCCATTGAGATAAATCTTGCAACCAGCAGATGGTGCCATAGGATGCAAAGACAATGTCGAATTGTGTGCTATTCTCAAGCCCAAATTGCGTGATGTCCTGACAGATAAAGCAGGCGTCAAGCCCAGTTTGTTGGGCCAATGTACTTGCTCGGGTAATGGCTTCTGTCGAAAAATCAACGCCAGTCACCTTAGCCCCCAGTCTTGCGAATGACAGGCTATCTAAGCCGAAGTGACATTGTAGGTGAAGCAGACTCTTGCCTGATACATCACCCAGTAGCTCACATTCAATGGGATTGAGTGAAGAGGTACCTTGTAAAAAGCGATCGACGTCATAAAACTCAGAGTCAAAATGTGCCTTGGCTCGTTCTTCCCATGCTGCACGATTGAGAGAGACATAATCCATATTGCATTCCCTATTTTTGTGGATTTGCTTTAATAATAACGAGTAAATAAACCGAGGCAAGACTGCCCCGGCTTGGTTGGGATCCCGTTTATTTCTTCGGATCGTGTTTGTCGAACCACCACTGAATATAAGCCACTTTGTTTAGTAGGTTGGATGGTCTTTTGGTGATTCCGTGTGAGGCATCTGGAATTCTGACCATAGCTGTTTCTACACCCTGTAGCTTAAGCGCTTGATAATACTGCTCAGTTTCTGAGATTGGCGTACGATAATCCGCTTCACCTGTCAGTAGCATGGTTGGGGTTTTTACATTACCGACATAGCTGATAGGAGAGCGTTTCATATAATGTTCCATATGCTCCCATGGTTTTCCTGGGAACCAGTAGTCCGCAAAAAATGGATAGAAATCTGCAGTTAACACAAAGCTATACCAGTTTATCACCGGCTTTGCTACGACTGCTGCTGCGAATCTATCCGTGTGACCGACCGTCCACGCGGTGAGTACGCCGCCACCTGAACCGCCAGTAACAAACAAGCGGTCTTTGTCTATATAGCCCTCGCCGATCAGATGATCCACACCTGTCATTAGGTCGTCAAAATCATGGCTTGGGTAGTTGTGGTGGATAGTTTGAGCAAACTCTTTGCCGTAGGAGTCGCTACCTCGTGGATTCATGTAAAGCACTACGCTGCCTTGGGCGGCAAAAAGTTGTACCTCGGCGCTAAAATGTGGGCCGTAGTTTGCGACTGGGCCACCGTGGATCTCAAGTACCAGCGGATACTTTTTAGATTTATCGAACCCGGGAGGGTAGGCGACCCAAGCTTGAATTGGCAGTTGATCGTGCTTCGACTTTAGCCAAACTTCTTCAACTTTTGCCAGTGTTTTATCGCCAAGGGCATCTTCGTTAAGCTTTGTAATTGGTCTTGGCTCGCCGCGTTTTACAATTGCGACATCGGCAGGGCGCTGGGTATCTGCGAGTGTAAAAGCCACTAATCCGCGGTCACTGATGGCATAGTCACCACCTGAATAGGGGCGACCAAAACTCACACTACCAATGGCATCCGTTATCTGCTCAAAACGCCCTTTTAACGGCTGATAGCCAAGTGTGGTTTTCCCTTCACTGTCGTAACTTACATAGACGCCACGGCTGTTGGCGGCCCAAGTGACAGAGGCAAGGCTTCTATCTAAATCGGCTGCATAGGTTTTGGTTTCGCCTGATTTGAGATCTTTGATATAGAGTAGGCTATTCTCGTAATTGGTTTTTTTATCATCATAACCAAGGTAAGCCAGATAGCGGCCATTAGGTGACACCTCTGGGTGAGTATCTGGGCCTACTCGGTCAGTTACCGCTGTGATTTCAAGCGAGTTTAGGTCTAGCTTATAGACTTCGCTGTTGGTTGGGTTTAATTGGTTATCCTTGTGGCGATTAGCCGAAAAATACAGTGCCTTTGCGTCATCAGCAAAACTCAGTTCACCGCCATGATCAAAGTTGCCTGAGGTTAACTGTTTTGCATTGCCACCGTTGGCATCAATTTTGAAAATATGATTAAAGCCCGGTTCGGTGTAACCAGCACCGTCGGCGCGATAATATACCTCATCGATAAATACGGGTGGTTTTGCCCATTCAGCTCCTTTGGGCTTCCCTGCAACAGATATCGGTGGAGCCTTTTGGCTGGGAACAAACTGGCTAAAGTATAGGCTTTTACCATCTGGAGACCAATGTAGTCCCGATGGTCCGTGAGCTAAATTACTGATTTTGGCAATGGCTCCAGTTGCCAACCATTTCACATAAATTTGGCTGCTACCGTCGCGAGTAGAAATAAAAGCGATGCGATCATTACTAGGCGACAGCACAGGAGAATAATCCATGTGCAATCCAGAGGTAACTGGCTGCATTGCATTGGTAGCAAGGTCTACAGACCAGATATTACCGACTTTTCTATCACTTTTGATATCCATGCGGTTGCGTACGAAGAAGACTTTGTCACCGTCATTGGTGATGTCAATTTGATTAGCATATTCAAGATTAAATATATCGGTTGGCTCAAGAGGTGCGGCTTGCACAGCGCAAGCTGAGCTTGCAATCGCGACGCCTGCTAGAAAGTATTTCATGACTCATCCTGTTTCTAATTATCATTTCCACTATGCGCCATATTGCAGCTTAATCAACTCTTTGCGGTGAACAAATTAAAAATCCATAAAAAAGTACTTTACCTCAACTTAACTTGCGGTTTTATCGTTGCCTCCAGTTAGCGGAATTTACAAAGAAGAGGATGATATGTATGTACTTAGAACACGTAAATTTGGTAGTTAGCGACCTAGAAGAGATGCTCCACTTTTATCGCGCCGCATTTCCTCATTGGAAAGTTAGAAGCAAAGGGCAAGGCGAGTGGTACGGCAAAGCACGAACATGGCTGCATTTTGGAGATGATTATCATTATATAGCGTTTAGCGACCACGGTGAGGGCCAAAACAGGGCACTCGAAGGTCATCAAGTCGGCTTGGCACATTTTGCCTATGTGGTTCAATGTGTCGAGCGTGTCGTCAATAGGTTAACCGAAGCAGGTTATGTAGTCGATAAAGTCGGAGCGCAGCATCCACACCGAAAAAACGTTTACTTTATTGATCCTGCGGGATATGAAATTGAGTTTGTGGAATATATGAGTGATCTGCCTTCTGAGCGCAATAGTGATTAACTTGCTAAGAAGCGTGAGTATTGCCCATGTTATAGCTATAGCGGGTGGTTAGAATGAGGGAGGTCTAGCGTTTTTAAAAACAAATGATCCGCCCTCATTTGGTGAGTACAGCTCTGTGATTACTTAACCTGAGGTTTGGATAAGGAATGAGCTAACTCATTGTTTTTTAATCACCTTAAACTATCTTCTTATCTAGCCAGAGAGTTTTAGGGATAACTAGGCAAATTTACGCACCAATAGCTGGCTATTGGAAGTGAACTCAACGCAGTTAGCGCTAAAACTGGCTGCTAGAAAGGCATTAATTATCCGAAGCTCAGGTTACTTTAGCAACCCAAACTTCTCGTCATTCACCCACTTGCCGTTAATTTGGTAGTTATGTTTTAGCGTGCCTTCGAGCTCAAATCCTAGTTTCTTGAGTAAATGGTGAGAGGCATGATTTCCTTGGGTAACGGTGGCGATGAGCTTGTGGTAATTACATTCATACAAGGCAAAGTCAATGACGGCTCTAGAAGCTTCAAAGGCGTAACCCTTTCCTTGAAATTCGGGGGAAAGCATAAAACCTAACTCAGCCTGTTGAAACGGCGTCCACATACTTAAAAATCCGTGTAGCCCGATTGGGGTCGCTGTGGCCGTTTCTTCAATCACTAAGGTGAGCCAAGTGTTATCTTCTTTGTGCCACTGGCCAAGTCCAGCGCTTAAACCACGGTTGAACTTTTCACGCAGCGTAGCTTCATTGGTAATCTCACCGACAAAACGCATGACATCTGGATGTTGATGAAGTTCTACCCAAAGCGGCCAATCTGTATTAAGTATAGGTCTTAAGGTAAGTCTTTCTGTTGTGAACTGCATGTAAAGTCCTTTCGCTTATTAAACATGTACGGCCAGACTATCACAAATTATTGATTTATCACGTTTCTTATTTCTTCAATTAAGGCAATGCTCGCCTCATTGTCACCATGAACGCATAAGGTGTCGGCGCGTAAGGAAAGCGACTTCCCACTTGCAGTTGTAACACTACTTTGCTGGTGTAATTGCTTAACTTGTGTAAGTAGCGCTGACTTATCATGCACTGCGCCCGGTTCAGAGCGGGGAGTAAGTAAGCCTTCATCGGTGTAGAGTCTATCGGCAAAGGCTTCAAAAATCAGTGATACATTATGGTGGTCGGCGAGTTGTTGGTGGTTGGCTTGTTGCGCAGTGGCTAGTACCATCAACTTAAGCTCACTTGGGTAGCGCGAGATGGCCTTGATAACACAGCTTAATAACGGTTGTGACTTCATCATATCGTTATAAAGTGCACCGTGTGGTTTCACATAGCTTAGCGTCAAGCCTTGCACCTTTGCCATCCCTTCAATTGCGGCAATTTGGTAATGTAAGGCGTTGGTGATTTCTTGCTCAGAAAGCTGCATTGAGCGGCGGCCAAACCCTTGGCGATCTGGGTAGCTTGGATGTGCGCCAAGCGTTACTCGATGCGTGTTGATCAGCTGTAGTGTTTGCGCGAGTACATCAGGATCTCCTGCGTGAAAACCGCAAGCGACATTGGCCATGTCGATATGGGGCATTACATGTTCGTCTAACCCCATTTTCCAGGCGCCAAAGCTCTCACCCAAGTCGCAATTTAATAACATGTTTATTTCCTACTTTGTTACTGCAAGCTCTAAATCTTGTTTATCTGTCACCAATAAATGGTGTGGACTATTCATAATACAAAACTCAGGTGCCGCTTTTGCTATGGCTAACTGAGCTGTCAGACTGGAACCCCAAAAAACCGGAAGCTGCCCCTCTTTACAAGTTAATGGCTCGCCAAAATTAGGCTTGCTAAGATCTTTGATCCCAACCTCACTAGGCTCACCAAAATGAAGTGGTAACGCATAGGGAAGTCGGCTTAGTGTTGCCGCTTGAATGGCACTAATAAGATTTTGCTTGGTTAATGGGCGCATCGCCAGTATTTGATTTGCCTCGTATTTATCTACTGAGTTGCATGGCAAGTTGCTGATGTAGAGTGGTAAAGGTGTGGTTGGGTTCGCCGATGGTGGATTTATTCCATACTGCGCGAGCAAGTTATCAAAAGAAAGATAACTGGCAAAAGCAAAGGTAACTAAATCGTCGCGCCAGTGCTCTTCTATGTTGTGGCATTCTTGGGCGAGCTGGCCATGTTTTAAAATCTGATACTTGGGGAGGTGGTAGCGTATGTCTATATCTTTCCCCAAAGTGTCAAAGTTGAAATTACCCGGCTCGCTGGGCGGAATAATCAGCTTGCAAACGGATTGATTACTCTCACAAAAACGGAAGAATGAATATGCTTCGCTTTGTGGCAAAATAATCACATTACATTGTGTGAACCCAGGCACGAACCCTTTAGTAGGGCCCGTATAATCACCATCCTTGATCATTTTTCTTATTGCATGTGGTGCACTTAAAGAAGCACTGGGATCCATAGATTCCTCCAATTAGTGGTTTACTGTAACAGGCAGTGAACCTTCCGCTTTCGCTATTCCTAAAATCACTTTGGCCAGCGCCGTATAGGCAGGCCCAGTTACTTTTTTATCACGATTTACGTCTACATTATAAGCATAACTTGCTAATACTGCGTTACTAAGAGGTCCAAAGGTACTAATTTCGTATGGTGCTCTTAGGCTGATAAATAGCTGCTTTTTGCCCAGTTTTTGACCGTATTGCAGTAATGCTTTCAGCGCCTCAGGTTGCACATTACGCGCCACACCATGCTCTCGTAACTTTTTCACATCGTCCATGCCGCCAATTTCAACCGCGCTTTGCGGTGGCGATGCATGTGCGGCGATTATCACGTCGGCCTGTTTAATTGCATCATGTGCAATGTCTGGGTCGTAGGCTTGTAGGCTTGTACAAGAAAGTGTGAGCGAGTTTTTACTGTATGTTTGTAATGCTTGCTCAAGTGCAAAACATTTTTGCCTATCTGGCATGATAAGGTGAACAACTTGTGCGTTATCTCTGAGCGGCAATACACCATCGTTTTTTACTTCAGTAATAGCCGCTAGTGCAAGCGCTGCTTCTAAGCGACGATGGCTTGGATTACCCAGTGTTGAATTGGCAATGGCCAAAGAAGCACTTGATTGTGGCAGCTTTGTCTTGAGCTTAGCGATACGCGCCATAGAACTGTTAAGTTGCTCTTGGTTTAGTTTATTGGTATCAAGCGCTTCGGTTAGCTCAGCCATATACTGCTCAAAGCGTTTGATGTCTGCACGATTGCGAATAGCAATAGGCATTAGCGCGATATCCACGCCGGCGTTAAACGTTTCAATGGTTGCATCGACTGGATTAAAAAAGTCGCTGATCCCAGCCATATCTAGCGCATCGGTGACGGTCACGCCTTGGTATCCCAATTCGTGTCTTAGTAGTTGTGTCATGATCTGATAAGACATAGTCGCGGGCCTTATCATGCTCTCACCTTGAGAGTTAACAACTTTACTGCTGTCGAGCGCCGGATATTGAATATGGGCGGTCATTACCATGCCAGGAGGTGATGTTTTGATTATCTCGGCAAAGGGCAATAAATCTTGCTGGTTAATTTTGTCGCGGTCGTGATCAACACGAGGTAGTCCCGTGTGGCTATCAACATGTGTATCACCGTGGCCAGGAAAATGCTTTAGCGCAGAAAGTACACCTGCGGCCTCAAATGCTTTTACCTGAGCTAGACCTAATTCGGCGACCACTTTCGGATTTTCCGAGAATGAACGCACATTGATCACCGGATTGTTCGGGTTGCTGTTCACATCTACCGTTGGGGCGAAGTTTACGTTGATCCCTAAGCTATTTAGCTCCTTTCCAATTGCGCTTGCCACTTTGGTTGCGTAAGTATCGCCCTGTTTTGGATAGGTTGCTCCAATACTCATATTGCCGGTAAACGACGTTGCTTGTTCACGATTAATTCGGGCAACACGGCCACCTTCTTGGTCGATGGCAATAAATAAAGGAAGTTGACTTTTACTTTGTTGTGCTGCACTTTGTAACGCATTGGTTAGACTGACTATTTGCGCTGTGTTTTGCACATTTTCGGCAAACAAAATAGCGCCGCCGATGTCGTATTTACTGATCAACTCGGACAGTTCAGGCGGTAAAGTTGTCATCGCTGCTCTACAATCTCTACTTGGCTTTTTGCTTTCACCGCAGTAATAGCGAAAATCGAGCATAAGCTTTTGTCCAAGCATTTGCGAAGTGGTCAGTGGCACTTGTGCTGCTGTTGCGTGAGCTGAAGTGATGAAACTCATGAATGTGATAGTTCCTAAAGTAGTGAGCAGAGATAATAATCGCACAATCAATAATAAACGCTGAATAAAATTGTCTACACTTTAACATTGATTTAGAAGCGACTACAAAGTGCTTTCTATTAGGGCCTGTTGATCTTTCAAGTTTGTTTTTACAGCAGTTTGATTGGTATTTATACAAGGCAGAGCCAGCGTAGCATAGTCATTCTATGTAAGTCTGGCGATAAAGACTTTGTGCTCCTGCAAAGTCACCTTACCCCACATCCTTGTGGGGCAACACAGAGAAAATGCTAATCAAGCGCTGCCCTTTGGGTTCATCTGAGTGCGCTTTGTTCATTGTTGCTCAACTTTTGCCTAGATTACTAGGCGGCAAGTCGAGCGTCGCGACCAAAACACACTCAGAAGAACAAAAATCAAACAGCAAAGGTCAACATGCCCTAGGCGATAACAGCATAAATTAAACACAGATTTTAAAGGGAGTAAAAAATGAACAACCATATAAACTATGTAGAATTAGCAGCAAAAGACTTAGTAGCAACACAAGCTTTCTTCGAGCGGGTGTTTGATTGGCAATTTGAATCTTACGGGCCTGATTATATTGCGTTTGCAAATTCAGGCCTGGACGGCGGCTTTTTCCGAGCCGATGTGTCTTCTAAACAAGCGCAAGGTGGAGTTCTCGTGGTGTTGTACAGCGACGAATTGGAAGTCGTGCAAAGCAAAGTAGAGCAAGCGGGCGGAGAGATCAGCAAGACTATATTTGAATTTCCTGGCGGTCGTCGCTTTCACTTTATTGAGCCGAGCGGCAATGAGTTTGCGGTATGGTCTAAATAACCTAAGTTTCGATAATTAATGCCTTTCTAGCAGCCAGCTATAGCGCTATCTGCATTGAATTCACTCCCAATAGCCAGCTATTGGTGAGTAATTCTCCTTACCTATAGGAAATAGGTACCTTAGCGAGAGCGGGGCGCAGAAGCTGTATTAACCACAAAACTCTCTGGCAAGGTAAGGAAATAATTCAACATGAGTTTAAAAATAATTAGTTGATACATTCCTTATTCAAATCCCAGCTTAAATAACCAAACTGCGTGTTGTAAAGGCCCTTTACAGCACACGTAAACGCAGAGGTTTTACTGCAATCATCTTTCGTTTTCAGATTAGATAAAAACTTGAATTCGTTGCTATTGTGAACAATAGTTATTAAACACTGATGCTAAACTTCTTTGTGTTTGATACCTGCTTACCACGTAATCAACCTACAGATCAATTTAACCGGTCTAGGTTTAGGGCAGTAGTACTGGTGATAAGGGTTGTTATTTAAAAAACACCACTAGACGCATCATCACCATACTTAGGTTTGATTAGGCAATGAGACGGACATTCTTAGTTGTTGGTACTTTACTCTCCTTAACCATGCTTATGGCCGATAAATTGGGCCTATTTTTGCTGTCACCCGTGACTTTTATCATCATCAGCACTTTAGCTTTTTTGTTTGTAGCACTGCTTTGGTGGCAAGCTCAAGATCCTATAAAAATCACCGTTGATGATGGTTCTACCGTGCCACAAATGGTGTTAGATAGTGATGGCGTTATCCTACAAGCTAATGACCAAATGCAATCCATACTGGGTGTTGGCAGCAACGTATTTGGATTAAAAATTGAGGAATTAATCACCGTGAACGGTAGTGTCAACAGTGAAGGGAAGAGCGTGGCAACGAGCAAGTTCGACGCGCTTGTTACACAAAGCTATGGCAACTGCACGGTTGTTCACAGTGGTAAAGTTATCAGCCCAGTTACTTTACCACTAAAAGTCGCTGATACCGTTACGGGGTATCTCTGTTATTTTAATACTAGCAATAGAGAAAATCGTCTCGCTCAGGCATTGGAAGAAGAAAAAGAATTGCTTGAAGTGACGTTGAGCTCTATTGGTGATGGCGTGATCTGTACAGATGTAAATGGTGTTATCACTTATATTAATCCGGTCACAGAAGCCATTCTCGCGATGTTAAATGAAGAAGTGGTCGGGCGGCGATTTGATGACGTTATGTCTATGTATCATGAAGAGACCAAAGCTTCGATTAATAAATTCCCTGAACTTTGCCTAAAGCAAGGTCATACTATTTGTTTGCCTGAACTCACCTCAATTACCAATCACCTCGGTCTTACCTTTGCAATTCAAGACTCCTTTTCTCCTATTATTGCTAAAGATGGCAGCTACCTTGGCACTGTAATGGTTTTTCAAGACGTTACTGAGTCGAGATTAATGGCGAAAAAAATGAATCACCTTGCCCATCACGATGCATTAACTGGGTTACCCAATCGCTTATTGCTGCATGACCGTTTAGTGCAGGCTTGTAAACGAGCTAAACGCATGAGTCATCAATTTGCGTTGGTCTTTATTGACGTCAACAAGTTCAAAAAAATCAACGACTCACTGGGGCACGATCACGGCGACTTATTACTCAAAGAGATTGCAAGCCGACTAACTCAGCAAATTCGAGGGTGTGACACCGTTGCTAGAATGGGGGGCGATGAATTTGTGTTACTCATTGATGGTATCCGAGATAAAAAATATGTACGTAAGGTGGTGAGTAAGGTCTTGAACAGCGTTAACGGACAATATTGTTTACGCCAAGTTAGCCTTAAAGTCACGGTGAGTGCAGGCGTTGCAATTTACCCCGACGACGGTGACAACACTGAAGCTTTGTTAAAACATGCTGATACTGCAATGTATCGAGCTAAAAAAGCCACACAAACGGAGTTTCAGTTTTATAACGCGCGTTTAGACCATGAGTCAGAGCAGCGTTTGTTGCAAGAAAGTCGGATCATTCAGGGGTTAGAAAATAGAGAGTTTATTCCTTATTTCCAGCCTATTGTTGACGCACACACGCGTAAGATTAAGAAACTTGAAGTACTTGTAAGGTGGCAACAAGACCAACAAATATTGGAACCTAAAGACTTTTTTGAAACGGCATGTGATGGCGACCTGATAGTAGAAATTGGGCAGCAACTCAGAGCACAGGCTTTCCATGCAATGAAGAGATGGTTTTGTGAATACGATAACCTTGTGGTTAGTTTCAACCTTTCGCTTACTGAGCTTACCAATAAAACAGTAATAAAAAACTTTATGGATCAAGCTGTACAGCACCAGCTGTCACCTAGGCAAATTGAAATAGAAATCAAAGAAGTTGATCTGATAGAATTACTTGATAAAGCACCTGAGGTGATGGCAGAACTGGAGCAGTCAGGCGTGCGGATTTCAATTGATCATTTTGGTGTTGGGCATACCAGCATGTTGTACCTACAAAGGCTCACATTTGAAACTATTAAAATTCCACCTGCTTTCCTTGCTACCCCTCAGTCAGTTGCCTCACAAAATGATATTGCAAAATTGATTGTACAGATGGCAAAGAGCTTGGACGTAGAATGTGTAGCGGTAGGTGTTGAAAGCGCGTTGCAAGCCAAGTCTCTTAACCTCAACGGTTGCCACCTTATCCAAGGCAACCACCTTTTTGCTCCCGCCCCAGAGTCCGAGATAACCCCCATTCTCAGTACCCACATGAGCGTAGATAGGCGCAGATTAGGTCAAAACTAGCACTGATTAATTTATCTAAAAATATTGCTAAAACTTTCCCTTCTTTCGTTTATAGGTGTACAAAGCTCAACTCACTTGCTCTGGCAACAACAAAAGAGAAGGGAATGCCATGAGCAACAACACACCTTGTTATAATACCAATTGAATTAATTCTCTAATCAATTTGAAGGGTGAAATAGCATATTAGCTTCGTTAAAAATTTCTCATTTAGAACAACTAAATAGCAAAATTTTTGCCTTGCCTATATGGATATAGGTACCTTAGCGGTAGCAGGACGTGAGAGCGGTGCTACTAAAGCTATTTCCCCGCTTCAAGATAGATCATTTACTTAATACAACTGGTATATCAAACCACCTTATTGTGCTTGCTATCAGTAGTGCGTTATTCCAAACCGAGTTTGATCCACTCCCGCTCACGGTGTATCACGACGTATTCTCGCGGCTATCTCTTGGTCGCGCCAGCGAACTCTCGCTAAGTTATCAGTTTTAAGCGAAATCGTTATTATCCGAGCAATTCTATTTCTTGACTTAAAGTTAACTTGAAGTTGTATGCTCCTCTTAAACGAATGATAGTGAACAAACGGTAAGAGGTAGAGGTAATGCAAAATAGCTTAGATAAAATCGTCAATGATATAAAAGCCAACTGGAGCGGGCTAAATTCAAGCACCACAGTAGCAGTACGTGAGTTACTCAGTGAGCTTACTCAGTCTCCACCGCACGAGCCTTGGCTTGAGAGCATTATGCGTGAAAGGTTGGCATCAAAAACACTCTACCAAGACCCTGAATATGGTTTTATGCTGCTAGTTCATGCCGAAGAAAAGGGCACGTACCGCCCACCTCATGATCATGGCGCAGGTTGGGTATTTTATGCCGTGCAATCTGGCGAAATGGAAATGACAACTTACAAACCCGTTACTACAGCAAGCGGCGAAACCCATCTCGTATCCCGAGGAACAGACACGCTCAAAGCCGGCGATTGCCGAGTGTTTCTACCCGGCGATATCCACGACACCCGATGCTTAACAGATAACTTCGTTCAATATCGTTTAACCAGTTGTGACTTTAAAGAAGAGAAGCGTTCAGGTCGGATGATTCAGTATCTGAGAGCGGTGTAGTGGTTTGCAAAACTCAAGGCGATAGTTGGTTTAATCGCCGTCGTTTACATCTAATCAAGCCGCTTTGAAGGGGCTATGGCTGCTAAGAGCGAGGAACAGGCGGTCGATCTAACTCATTTTTTGGGGCCAGAGTGTAGGAGCGAAGCGACGGAACGGAGGTCCCAGCCGCAACGCGGCGACAACAGCGCCTTGTTATGGCTTTTACTGTTTATTAGCACGTTTCATTTTATCAAATAGTGAATTCGGTTTGTTTGATGCTTTAATTTCAGCACGGCCTAGATTACCCTCTTTAGGCTTAATGTACTTCATTAACACGACAGGCATATTGCTAACATTATTTGCCAACCTTACGAATTCATTAGAAGCTGACTTTGTCGTAAATTCGTACTTAATAGTTACATCTCCGTCCTTTCGAAGTACATCAATTATCTGTATTGATGATGATTTTTCAGATCGAAGTCGACTTACCCAATCAATGCTCTTGGACTTGAGTGTAATTCTTTCTTCGGCTACCCCTGCAGTGCATGGTTTATCATAGAAACCAAGTTTTCCGTCTGGTTGTATACACTTATAAATTTCCGCTGAAACAAGAAATGGAAACAGCAATAGTAATGTTGGAAATATGTGCTTCATATTTAGTTACCTATAAATCTGGTTGTAAGCCATAACGCCCGCGTAATGGCGCGAGCTAGCGAGCGCCCAGATTGACGCGTTTGTTAGCTTGTGTTGCACGAATAAATTTAAGATCACTAGTGATCACTCCAATACCCGATGCGACAACGTCATCGTAGGGTTGGGTGATCGATTCATGTCGAGACCAAAGATAAACATCCGAGCCATAGCTCTGTAACCTTGATGCGAGGCGCTCAGGATAGCCCCAAAAAAACTTTGTCATCGAGGGAGGTATAAAAAGAATGGTGTTCCTACAGGACTCAGGAATTAATCCCGCCCATCCAACTAAAAGATAATCTATTCCGCAACTCTTTACACTACCAACGCTTGCTAACCGTAAAGACGAATCCTTGTTTCGAAACCACTCCATACCTTTTGAAGAGGTAATTACAATATGGTTAGATTTTTTTCCAGCTAGATACTCATATAGAGTTTCGAATGAGCGTATGTCGTTATTCTTTAGGTTTAGCCAAAACTCATGCTTTGGATACCGTTCGTAAAACGCCTCTAACTTGGAAATCCTAAAACCTTTTCCTCTAAATGGGAAAGTCGCACCATCATCAAACGTATATCCATATCCTGCATCAATACTTTTCAACTGCTCAAACGATGTTTTATGTACCGGCCCAGACCCGTTTGTAGCACAATCTAACGTCCAGTCATGAAAAACAACCAGTTGATCATCACGTGTTCTGTGAACATTTAGATGAATTACGTTAGCTCCGGCTGCAACGGAAGAAGCCACAGCTTCTAGTGTATTCTCAACTGAATTGACCCTTGATGCGTTTATTGAAAGGGAGGTACAGCCAGTTTTTTTTAATTTTTCATAATTAACTGCGCTTCCGCCTCCTCGATAGGCCACGATCTCGCCATGTCGCTGTAGGTCAGGAACGAACACATAAGCATTAAAAACTCCTAGAGTAATTATGCAAGACAGAGAAACCAAAAATGTCTTAACTATTTTTATAAACATTTATTACCTGAATCCTTGGTCGATGAAAGCTAATATTTTAGTATTTATGCTACATGCTGTTTGTGCTGCATAATCACTGGTTGGACTGAGCCGCTACCTGCTCGGTGTGTCAGAGTTGGTGTTGTTTATGCTAGGGCTTACTTGGAAAAAACAGGCTTGTTGGAGGTTCTCACCTTCCTAGCTAGTGTAATCAGTTTAGCTAGTTTTATGTAAGCTTTCCCTGCATTGCTCAGCGCTTGCTATGTATTCATTACACCTAAACTTTCCTTAATAAGCAATTATATTTTTACGTGTGCAGAGGTCGCTAGCCTGTACAATTAAGTAGGCTAACTACTTGATTTTATAAAGCAGCCCTAATCAAGCATCCCCTCCTTGGCTGATATCAAAGCGCATCCAAGCGCTTCTCGTGCACTCTTTTTAAACGACGCGATCGAGCGAACCAAGAAAACGTCGCCCCAGCATCACACTCAATCCTCAAATCTTAAGCTGATATAGTGCAACCGTCTTGTAAGGCACGTCCATGATGCCAGATAAGACTTGGCCGACATCCTGTCGGCAAATTGCATATCGACTTATGCTTTTCGGGTGTGATGGGGGGGAATTGCGCTGTCTGTTAGTTCTGGTTTTATCCAGTAAAGTAGATGATTAGCTTATAAGCACCACAAAAACGATCGGTGTGAACTCCTAATTAACAGCCTAAATCGTTTTGTGGGAGGCGGTTCACCCGCCGAGAAGTTATGCTCTTCTGGTGTAGTTAAGGAGAATTAGTATTGACTGCGAGTGCTAGTTTTTCTCTCAAAAGCAGCAAATTTGCCTGCAAGCACCAAAAAAGCTCTTAGCACCGTTTTCCTCCCTCATCACACCCGAAAGTAAAGTGCCAATGAGTCATTTCAACGCATGGATGCGTGAAAAGCGGTGACAGGGCC
>NZ_QNQN01000062.1:0-156837 GCF_004103285.1 Pseudoalteromonas sp. A757 | reverse complement strand
CAACCGATTTTATTTCCAAGGGAGCACTTAGATCTCAAATATCCTAACGCTTATGCATTAATCCACTTCGAAGTGTACCATCCTATGTACCATATTAATTATTCGAGTGCAGGTTTTGCCCCAAGCAAAGCTGATGATCCAATTCCCTTTACAGTTGAAGTGCTTCCGCTGGAGGCGGTTTTGGCTCGAATAGAAAAAGAGGCTGAGCGCGCGAGCTTGGCGATGGAGCAGCTCGCACCGGATAGCTCAGAATATTACCGTCAGAGTTCGTTTTTTGAAGAGGCTAGATACAGTTTAGGAACTTTGGTATCACAGCATATTTATTCCATAAAAACCGACTATTTACCAGTGCTTCCAAAAGAAATACAAAAAGCGGTGAGAGAGAAATATAACCCGATATTTAAAGAGTTATATTATCGCTATCCAGAAACCGATTGTTGGAATTCAGTAACCTGCCAAGAGCAAATTAAAAAACCGAGAGTATACGAGTATAATGGACTATAAAAAAAAGTTGGGTGTAGTTGCTTTAATAAGTGCTATCAATTGGCCTTGTTTTGCTCACGATACCAATACCACTCATCCTAGAATTACTGAAGTTATCAGAAAATCACTAGAGAAATTAGATGGAGAACACTCTGCATATTATCAACTATATCAACTGCATCCAGACTATGTAATAGAGCGCTTAGGTGTTGCTCAGCAGAATGCTACGTTAAACAAACCTTATCCATACCTTTGGGGATATGACCCTCAATTCAAGACATTGAAAGATAAAAAGATGGACGAAGACGAGGCTAGCCCTGAGTACCCGGCCTTTAGAAAGAAAAGTTTAAATGTACTTGATGGTGTGGTGATGGAGGATACGCCGTTGAGCCGAGTAATGTCGCACTTTCAACATGCTTACACAGGTGCTCCTCTTTCTATGAATGACTGGCCTCTGGTTCTAAATGGCATGGTTAATATATACGGTGCATTAGAACCTAGTGAGATTACGGCTGGACGCTTTTTTAACAGTGCAATTTTAACAATGGGATATCTGAATACTCTGGATGACCTCTATGAGATGGCACCCACAGAAGAGTGGAGTTTGGAGCAGCATGGCCGGTTATTAAGTGGTGCAAAAGCAATGTGGATGTTTGGACACGCACTGCATCATGCTGAAGATATGAGTTCGATTGCTCATGTACATGGCGACGCTCATTTAACGCTGGCTCGGGATGCTCTTGGCGAACCTGATGATTACGAAGCACACTTTATTCCCAGTAAAATATTTGAATTTATAAGCGAAAAAGTAGTTGATACATGGTTCATTGATTCAAATAAAAGCAAACTCATTACTCATTCAGGCCAAATATGGGGGCGCAAAAGCGATCCATCTCATGTACATACTTTAGATAATTTGCTCGATCCCAACACCATGGCAAAGGGCATATATAATGTTCCGTTGTTTCAAGCACATCTTCCAACTGACTTTTCGGTATTTTACGAGCACGATAGAAGTTATAAAAGGCCATATAGCTTACGGGTAGAAGGAAAATACTACTTCTTCGATAGAGCCGCGACTAAAAGAACCTTTAAAGAAGCTGGCAAGCTGTGCGGATACGGTGAACTAAGCATGATGTTTTATTTTGGAGACTTAGCTGATTTTGAATCAGATAAACGCCCAAAATTAAACCTTTGTGGTTTGGCACTTAACTTTAAATCTCGCCGACGTCTGCCTCAGTATGAAATTATGCATGCGGCCGCAAAATTCGATGAGGAGAGTGGCGAGTTTAATGCGCACCGGTTTAAGTTCAATGGATATTTCAATAGTCTAGACTCTGATTGGTGGGAGGCCTCGGCATTCGGTGGGCCTAAAGGACTCTACTATATTGAACAGACGATGAAAGGGGTGGATTACGAAAGTAATTCCAATGGAAAGTTAATAAAACCTGGTGAGCTTCTGTTAAGACCAAACTTCATCAGGAAAGATATCACAAAGCCTTTTTCTAAAGATAACCCCTTAGTTAAGACCTGCACTAAGTCTTCTGTAGAGCAAAAGCGTTGCTTCAGCGGTGATAGTTTGTTAGAGCGTTACGCTGAAGTACTTATCCCATATTCTTTGAAATTTTTAACAGGCTATAGTCAGTTTTTTTACGACGTTGCCAACCTGCCTCCTTATTTGCAGCAAGTTGAGGTTGTTCAAGGAGGAGAAGCAAAGTATGGGATGAAGTGGCAAGGAAAAATAAATCGGGATGGAGACATTACGTTATTTGACGAAAATCCTTGGTTTCATCGCGATGCGAAAGAAAAATTTTATTTTATATCAGAACGATATAAGGCACAGACAATTCCACATTTGCGCTTTTTAAATCACCAAGAGGATATTACTCTTCGATTAAAATTTAACGAAGCAATACGCCATCCGAATACCGAAGGTAGCTCATTTGCTCTGGGCTTTTCTCAAAATGGCAAGGACGTCATGCTAAATACCGAAGATTTGGAATTTAGTGTATTAAACGATGGACAGTTTTCAGGTTGCACCGTTGTAAAAGCATCCACTAGACAAACGGGTAACTGCTGGGAAGTTAAGGTGAGTCCCGGGGTATTGAGTTCTTTATTTGGGGATGGTCTAAATGGTCGCGTGCAGTTATTGGTTAAGGCTGCTGACCTCAATAACCACAGAGATCAAGAAGGCAACCCAACAGATAGCCTTACTGAGGGGAGCTTATTAGATAGTACACCTAACACTCCTGCGAGACGAGTAGTGACTCGCACTGGCCCAAAATACACAGTCCATAACGAGAAATTTTCTCAAAACGAAAATCGATACTCTTGGCATTCAGGTACTTCTTTACCAGGAGAAATGTTTGGTAGTTATGCTAAAAAAGTCGGCGCATTTGCATATGACCCGGGGATCGATCGAAATCACGTATTACTCTTCGATACTACAAAACCGGAAATTAGGCTTGAAGTAAAAGCGGGAGAGATAACCGCAGAACCTAAGAAGGAGTAAAGAAATGGCATTTTCTAAAGTTATATTTCTAAGCTTGCTGCTTATTTTTAGTGAGTTTAGCTTAGCTTTGTCATTATCAGAGCAGGTACAGCTTGCAGATACAGTTGTACAAGGAAAAGTAATATCAAAGCGGAGCGAGTGGAGAGATGGGCAAATTATTACCCTCAATCAGGTGTTAGTTCGAGACGATTTGAGTGCGTCCGCAAAAAATATACCGGCACGAAATGAGATTGTAATCACTCAGCTAGGAGGTACAGCCTTGCACCCAGTGTTAAATGTGGAGGTAACACAACATATTTCACATCAAATTTTACTCCGTGAGGGCGAAGAGGCTCTGTACTTCACCAGAAAAAGTGAACTAGGTGAGCAACGTTTAGTCAGTGGAGCTGACTCGGTGGTATTTATTCAAGGTATAGGTTCAGAGTCTGCTACGCTGCCTAAATTTAAGCAATTGAAAGTTACAAGTTATATGGCTCCTGCTGTGAGTAGCCTAGGACGTAGCCAAGAGAGCAAATCATCAGCAGCTAGCCAAGCTGTGCTTGAGCAAGAACCGTTAACTCTGGCTCTAGGAAAAAAGCGGATCAAAGAGCTGCTTAAGCAAAAGTACGGTGTAGAGGGACGAAAATGAATAATATTACAACTAAGGCATTATTACTTGCTTTGTTGATTATTAACACACGTAGCGCGCACGGCAATGAAGCAGACTCTATAGAAACCTTGAAAGCCATAATGGGTGAAAAGAGAGTCGCGCCATATCAACGAACGCAAAAGATCCCACATCGTCAAGAAGCGCTCGCTCCTTTAGCTCGAATAGCGAATCTGACAAAACCAAGAAAAGAGCCAACAGCCAAAGTTATACACTTAAAGCATAAGGCAGTAAATACAGTGAATTTCACTAATAAGTTTGTGTTAACACGTGTAGATGCTTCAGCTATTGCGTTAGGTGCCATTGGTATTGAAAGTATTAAGAACCATTCAGCGATTGCCGTCAAAGCTGAGAGTAAAAAAACAGATAAACAGACAAGTAATAAGAGCATAGATCCCAAAAAGGATATGGGGAAGTTAATAAATGAAAAGTAAAATAATAGCTGTTTTGATGTATTTATGTTGCTTTACAGCATTATCAAAACCAAATTATATACAGTTCAATGTGACACCTCACAGCAGTGAAGTTATTTTTTCACAGCCACTGAATATAGATTTTATTGATAATGCAACGTCGCATATTCGCCTTGACTCTAGCCATAATGATTTTGAAATGACGATCAAGACGTTGGCTACCAAAGGAGTGGTAATTTCTTTACCAGAAAATACGACAATGTTATCAAGTCGTCAGATGCCTGTTATCTATTCTCCTAAATGGGAACTGAACTACGGAAAATATATGCTGTCGATACCAGGCATTAGTATTTACCCAATTGCAGTGGATGCAAAACAAGGTTATAGCATTTTCAATTTAGCAAATCTCCTTTTAACAAGAAAAATTGAACGCCCTCTGAGCGAATTCTTTTTTGTAATCGGATGGTGGGATAATCAACGGGATTTAATTGATTTCCCTGTCAAGTTACTACGTGTAAAGCAAAATGATAAATTTCAAGACTACAGGCTAGAACCTCTATGTGATATTGATTTACCTCTGAAAGAAGCTATCACTTTGTTTAATAACGCGAATCAACAAGATGTGCGTGAATTAGCTGTACGACAAAACTGTATTAACTAAACAATAAGAATCTGAAATCATGAAAATCGCAAACTGGATTTGCTTATTACTATTTTTGGTGATATTCCCGGCATTTGGTGGAAGTCCGAATTGGCAATTCGATAGTTCAAATCAACCTGTTCCAGTCAAGTGGGATGCTAATAATCAGCCCTACGTATGGAGTTTAAACGAGTCAGGCTATCCTCCTTTAGAGTTTAATGTTTTAGAACAAAAGTTACGAGAAGCTTTTGCCACTTGGCAAACTTTACCTGATAGTAATGTAACATTCTCTTATGGCGGAACCACACCTGAAACTGGCAAAGGGCGAGGTAGTGCGCTGGGACCAAATATTGATGGGTACAACGTAATTTCATTCGCTAACACTGAACATGAATTCCCGGAACCTGTATTGGCTGTTTGTTCTTCCACAAGCATCAGCAAAGAGCTTGAGATCACCGATGATAATGCCGATTTAAATGGTGATGGGATAAATGATATTCCAATTGGGTTTTATCCTGCTGGAACTATCTTCGACGCTGATATCTTTTTTGACGGTGCAAAGGTTTTTTCGGATCAACTGGTTTACAACGTTGCACTTCATGAGATAGGCCATTGTATTGGGCTTGCTCACAGTTCTTTGCCATATAGTACTATGTACCCTACTCAAGATACGGATATTGAGCGAGGCTCATTGCTAAAAGCGGATGATATCAGCACGCTTGCAAGTTATATGGGCAACGCTGACACAAAAACTCGTTATGGACGCATTTCTGGTCAAGTGCTTGATGGTGTCTCAGGTAGAACGATCACTGGCGCGCATGTTATTGCGGTAGATAGTGATACCAAAGAGTCAATTGTTGGTACTTACAGTTTAACCAATGGGCAATACGACTTATTTGTACCGATTGGGAAGTATTTTTTAAAAATAGAGCCTCTGGATTCCTCACATGTTGGCTTGGAAGCTGAGCGGCTTAATATACTGGTGACTAACCCTGACTCTACGTTTTTTGAACGAGAGTATTATGACCCCAAGGAATCTTCATATGAAGAAGGGGCTGAAGAGCCTCTGTTATTTGATGTTACTGCGGGTATAGAAATCTCAGATATCAATTTTTATATAAACCAAAAGGCCACAAGTGAATTTAAATTTCCTTTAAAAAAAGGGTTGAATTACTTCGGCTATCCTCAATTAGTGCCTTTTGGCCTAACATCTTATGATTTGTTAAGCCAAGTGTCTCAGTTTATTGAAGTAAACAGAATAGAGCGCTTTAATACTGAAACTGGCGGTTTTGAGTTTGCTTTTATGCTTGATGGCCAGCCACAAGGTGTAGAATTTGACATTCAATCAGGGGAAGGTTACCTAATAGCCAGTGAAAGTGATGGCGAACTGGTATTTCCTGGTGGCACTTATTGTCACCAATTTACCTTGAAAAAAGGGTTAAATTTGGTTTCTATCACTTGCCCTCCAAGTGATTTTGATTCTTATCAAATGCTAGAAGCAATCGGCAGCTCTGAAACGGTTGAGAGTATCAGATACTATGACTCTAATACCAAAGCATATCGAGAAGCTCGATATGAGGGAGGAGTAATTGTTGGTGATAGATTTGATTTGCCACATGGAGTAGCTCTAGAAGTTCGAATGTTGGTAGATAGTGGAACTTTTCAGCTATCAAAGCAGGAAATTTCAGCGCCGATTATCAACTATATTTCTCCAGGAGTAACGATACCACGTGGTTATGTATTAATATCCGGAGAAGGTTTTACGGCCGAAGTCGGTGAAAATATCGTTTTGGCCGGTAACAAAAGATTAGCAGTCCAAAACGCATCCCATAACTCATTACTTGTTCAAATTCCAAACGATATAGAAGCCGGGGAGTATATGCTGTCAGTGACAGTAAATGGACTAAAAAGTAATGAAGCCACATTAAGTATCATGCCCAATCAAGTATTGGAAAACAGTGAGTCTTTAACACAGTTGCTCTCTGGAATGAAAGTAAGAGGAGGAATTGACGCCTTAGGCGAACAAGACGTTTATACGTTTGTAGCATTAGCAGGTTCAAAAGTTAATATTCAATTACTCCCACTGCAGAGTAGAGCAAAGCTCGGTCTCCAAATGTTAAACCCAAATGGAGGAATGCTTCTGCATCGAAAAGCTAGTGTAGGAGGCACCTATATAGCGGTACAAAACTTTGAAATTGAGGCCACAGGGATTTATACACTCGTTATTTCATCTGAAATGGTGAGTGCATATCAGCTTTCCATCGATATTGATGCACCAACTGGTTCGGCTAAAACGTCTGTGCTTCTAGGTGAGGGTCAGACTGCAGTAAAGGGGACTGAGCTTGCTGAACCAATATTATTGCTAATTACAGATAAAAGGGGACAACCTGTAGCAAATGCTGATGTGGTTTTGACGCAAAAAAGTATCGCGTCTGAAGAGGCTAAAAAGCTTCAAGTTGTTAAACGTAACTCATTAAAAAAGAATGAGAGTGCTCCACGTCCTGCTGCCGCTAACGCAGGGCTCACCGATACGCAACTAGAGTCATTAAAATCTGATAGCTATGGCATGGTCGCAGTTAAAGTTGCAGCTCCAAATCTAGTTGAGGATTTTCAACTAAGAGTAAGTGTTCCTGGAATACCTGATATTGAACCTATCCTTTTGACTGTAAAAGTTATTTCTGCACCGGTGGCAAAAATAAATATAGAGAAAACAGAACAGAATTGTGGAAGTCAATGCCCTGTTGGAGAGGTGCTTCCGGATCCTTGGGCAGTAACTTTTTTAGATGCTCAAGGCAATGGTATTAAAGACTTGAGAGTGGATTGGCTAATCGTTTCAGGAGAAGGTAAGTTAGGAAAAAGTGCGTCTTCTACTACTAAACGAACTCTACAGGTTGATACCGATGAAAACGGAAAAATAGAGGTTTATCATAAGCTTGGAGATAAGTTATATGTTAATGGAGACAATAGTGACATATCAAATTCATTGGTAAAAATCCCTCAAATCGCGATGATGGCTATTCCAGGTCAATCCGCCCCTGTTATTTTTACAGCTGAAGCAAAAGCTGGTGCCGTTAGTCGCGTAATTTCTAGTAGTTTAACTGATCTCCAAGGAACTATGTATACACAAAGTTTCAACGCATTAGGATTAATAGCAAAAGATGCTTATGGTAATCCTGTCAGTGGTGCTGAGGTAAAGGTTATTTCTCCAACTCCAGACTCGGGAATTGAAATTTTACCTGGTGACATACATGGCGTACCAATAAATGGATTTCGAACGAATAACCGTGGTATTTGGTTAGCCGATATAAAGATGAGTGAGGCCATTCCTACAATAGATGAGTTTGGTAATAAAGATACTCAAGGCTTAGCAGAAACTTACGTTATCAATCTTCAAATAGGCTCTAAGGCACTAAAGTACAAATTAGATATTGATATGGGGCCTATTTTACTTACCCAAAAATCTGACCGGAGAATAACAGCTATTGTGGGACAACCTCTGGAGGAAGAAATAAGCTTCAAGCCACATGGATTTATGCGTAACTCACAATCAGAACCACTCACAAGGAAAAAGGCGATGTGGAATGATGTAATGGAGTGGAAACTAACCGGAGAAGGGTATCGCTGGGAAGGGCCTAAGAGTGCATATGCAAGGGACGATATCACTAGAATTAAAGACTTCACAAAAGTTATGCCGACTCATCAAAAGGCTGATGATATTCACTTTTCAGTGCTTAATTATGCTGATGAAGGTACAGAAATGGAAGTTATAGATAGTAAATTAGTCTGTGAAGAGGATAAGGATATTTGGCAATGCCGAGGTGAAGACCAAGTTCATTATTATGCTCACCGTGCCGGGAAGGTAAAAGTAACAAACGTCGGTGATTTCTATGCAAACCAGCCCGTTTTTGTTAAAGCTGTAATTCCAGAATACAGACACGGTATTTTCGTGGGTGATACGTATGATACTCGATGGGGGATCGTTAGAGAAACGTACTACAAAGACTTAACTGGTTACGCAACAATTTATCCTAAACCAATACAGCTCTCATTCGTTATAGAAGACCCCTTTGTAAGCGGTAGTGACGATCTATCCAGCTATCCGGGAATTGGAAATGTTAGTGGTATAGACCTTCAAATGCTTAATATCACTATGCCGAATGGAACGGTTATTAATGCAAGTAATTTACAAGACTCTATTCAATTAAATCAGTCACCTAACTTTGCTCAGCTATGGCTAGACCACCATCAAATTGGCGTCATAACAGAGGAAGTTTTGCACCTAAAGCCAGAACACATGCAGCTTATCTATTCACCAAAGGCCTCAGAGCTCAATAAGGGAAGTAATACATTTAAATTAAGCATATCTGATGCATCAGGCAATAGCGCTGCTGAAGCAAGCTGCACATTTACTTACCCAACGTCAATTAAATGCCAAGAGTAGGGATACAATGAGATTTAAATCGATAATTATAATTTTATTTTATTTTATTAGCAGCATCTCTGCTATGGCACTAGAAGTACACCCATCTAGCGTACTACTTTCTGACGTGAATACTCGATCTTTCATTGTCGCGTGGTCTGCACCTGCGGAAAGTCGAGGCACTGTTAATGTGTATTTAGATCCGAAAGGCACTCATCCAGTTTCTTCTACTACACGTGAAGCACAGTTTACTTACACTGATGATAAAGCAATCAAAAATAAAATGACGGCAATGGGTTTATTTAGGACTCGGGTTAAAGGACTATCCGAAAATACCTATTACTATTACCAGATACGTCAAGAGGATGGTAATGGTAATGTAAAGCTGGTACCTGAGTCTGGTGCGTTATTTTCTGTAAAGACCATGGCAAAAGAGGGGGTTGTCTTAAATGACACTGTCGCTGCATATATCGAAGATAAAACGGCTGATAATGCAGTTGGAAACCTTGTTTACTTCTATTTCCCTAATGCCAAATACCCGCTGTCACATATTGTGGGAGACTCTTTGCCCGACAATATGGCTGCGGTGAGCCTATCAAACCTTTCAGACGGTGAAACACATATTAACCAGCTAAGCACCAATGTAAATATTATTGGCCATTCAGTGCGTGGTTTAGACAATACTCAAGTTAAGTTAGCTGATAACTCACAATTAGGTCGGCTGCAAATATTAGCAAGCGCTATATCTGTGAATGATAATAAGGATACAGATGGTGACGGTATTCCTGATTGGTATGAGAAGGTAAATGGTTTAAATATTAACGTTGATGACTCGTTAGGTGATTTAGACAACGATGGATTATCGAATATTGAAGAATTCCAGTTGGGAACAAGTTCGAGCATAGGTGACACAGATGGTGATGGGATAAGTGATTATCAAGAAGTCAAGGTTACAGGTACATTGGCAACTAATAGTGACAGTGATAATGATGGCTTATCGGATTACCAAGAGTTGACTGTTTACAAGACTGATGCGCTTGCAACAGACACGGATGGTGACGGATTCTCTGATAGTGATGAGATAAAGGAGGGGTTTGATCCCAAAGATGACAAAGTGCATCCTCCGTATGCAGACGCAGACAAGGATGGAATTGCTGACAAGGATGATAACTGCCCAGCATTGCCAAATCCGAGTCAAATAAATACGGATGATGATGAACAAGGTGATGCATGTGATGACGATGATGATAATGATGGAATCAAAGATTACAACGATAATGCGCCTCTAGTACCGAACTCAGGTCAAGAAGATAGCGATGGTGATTCAGTCGGTGACGTTATAGATAATTGCCCATTAGTATCAAATGAAGATCAAAGGGACAATGATACCGATGGGCTAGGAGATCTGTGCGACGACGATGATGACAACGACACTGTGCTGGACTATCAACAATTGGGAGAGCCTTCAAATCAAGCTTTGCTATTACAGCGCCTTTATAAAGTAGAAAGTGTTAACTTAGAGTATTCAAAGAGCCAATCTTCAAAGCTTTACTTTGTAAAACAGTCCATTGATTCTAATCAACAAGTTTTACTGGGAGAGTTTGATCTATCGCTTCATAGGTATACTGAATTTGAGTTAACTGAAGAAAATAAAAAGATGATTGGCCAGTTGATCACAACTATTGACCCATATAATTGTGAGTGTGTCGTGGTGAATCAACCTAACAGCCAGTTGAAGCTTACTACCGAAGATGGTGTTTCATATATACGCATTCCTAGCCATACACCTGAGAGGGGAGCTGTTCAGTTTGCCTCCTCTAATGATGGTTCTGCTTATAAATCTTACAGCGCACAAGATCACGCTTCGTTGATGAACCTATTGCTATCTGGAAGCGCATTCGTTTCTCATGATAATTGTCAATTCGTCCCTAATAAAGATCAGTCTGATGTTGATGAGGATGGAAAAGGGGATGCTTGCGACATATCAGCTCAAGATTTAGATGGTGATGGTATATCAAATGCGAATGATAATTGCCCACTAATCCATAATGAATCACAAGAAAACATCGATGGTGACGAGTTTGGGGATGCTTGTGACGAAGACATAGATGGTGACGGCCTTACGAATGATTTAGAGATAAACGAGTTATATACTGATCCGCGAAATGCGTATTCATGGTCTAATTCCGTTTCAGATGGAGATGCAGATTTCGATAACGATGGATTTAGTAATCAACAAGAATTTGCGCAAGGTACTGGACTTCTTGTTCCAAATATTAAGCTAGTTAAAGGTAGAAATTATATATACTACCCTACCGAGCTATTAGATCTACCGCGAGCGTCTGAACTGGTGAGACGGTTGGGTGGTAGTGCAAAAGTTCAAGGTGTCTCTACTCTTGGTATAGATGGCAAAGTTACGGCTGAATACACATACGAGGGTGAAAACTGGGTAGGAGATGATTTTACTTTAGAGCCGATGCAAGCTGTTATTATTGATGCTGTTGAATCGAACATTATTCCAGTTACAGAGAGCGCTAGTTGTAGTTCCGTCGCTCTTCAATTTGGTATTAACTTTACCGCTTTACCTTGTATAAGGAACGGTCAATCTGCCTTTGGGTTACTGGAGAAGTACGGAGAAGGAAAACTAGATTCTATTACAGGTGTGAACTCTGACACTGGTTTATATCAAACTGCTAAGTTCGTGAATGGCGAGTTGTCTGGAACGGACTTTCCTTTATTGGCTACTCAGGGTTTTAAACTGCAAGTTACCTCACCCTTTATATTAAAATTTCCACCAAGAAGTGAGCATGGAGTTACATTAACAAATATCGAAGATATCAGAATTGTCTCATCGTCGAAGATCGATATTTTTGGATTTATTGATACTCAATCTGGAGTACTTTTAATTAATGGAGAAGCGGTTCAGATCCGTGATGGAAGTTTTAGACTGAATGATTTTAAATTAACAGAAGGTGAAAACAGTATTGTATTAAAGGGAAGAGACGCAAATGGAGGTACCATTTATTTAGAGTTCTCAGTGAAATATGCAAAACCACCTTTATTTGATATCACTTCCCAAACAGATGGGCAGCTTCTTTACGCCAAATCTGTCACAGTAGCAGGAAAGCAAGAGGGAGCAGAGCGCATTGTAGTTAATGGTATTGAAGGGGTATTAAATGGTGACCTGTTCACTGTGTTTCCTGTACCACTGTCTGCTGGTGAAAATAAACTAAAAATTGTTGCGTATGGTAAGTTCGGTGTAACGGCTGAGAAAACGATAAATTTGCGAGCTGAACCTCGTCTACTTACTTTACCAGCAGGAAGCGCCGAAGAAATTGAGCTATTTCAAAGCTTAAAAGTAAGTGATAAATGGCGGATCACACTTCCTGAATATATAACAGTTGACTTCGACGGTAAACAGGTATTTGCGAGCAAAGCCTTTATAGAGAACGCCTATCCAAAGTTATCTACTTATGGGTTTAAAGCAAGTATTACAGATAATGATCCCTCAATAAATCCAAGTTTGGGGATTAAGTTTGAGTCTATTGGTAGTGATCCTACATACGGTGTTTATCAATTTAGTGTTCCTATGACTTTGAAAAATGCATTCATTAAGGCTAATTACACTGAAGAAGCTTGGATTCAGCTAACTTTGGTTAAGCCTAATGGCGGCGCCGCTATGGTAGTTACCTCACACCAAGATGGTGAAGTGGAAAGTTCACCCAATACTAGATATCAAGGTTATGTAATTGCTGCGGAAACACTAAAGTATAAAGGTAAAAATATAGATATTCAGGAAGGTTTTTTTGATATTCCAGTTAACCTTGAACCGGGTCGAAATTATTTGGAGTTTGAGCTCAGCCGAAATGGAGTACTTAGCACCGAAATATATCGACTAGACTATTATCCAGATGAATACCCCCAAATTAAGGTATTTTCACATAGCCATGACCAACATGTTTCATCTAATAATATCGTATTATCAGGCTCAGTTTCTGAACTCAATGCTTTGCTATCGGTGAATGGTCGAACTGTCGCACTGGAGGATGGTCGTTTTTCCGTAGATATCCCCATTACCGAAGAAGAAAATTGGATTACGATCAATGCAGAGTATGAAGGAAGAGTTAGCGTATATAAACTTAAAGTAAATAAACGCACTTATACAGCCAAATATTCAAACCTACTTGATAGGGAAATAATTCATACCGCATGGCCTTCCATAAAAGTATCAACTTCATCTGGGTTAAAAAGAGCTAGGTTTAATAATGGTTCGTGGGTAGAAGCTATAGATGAAAATTCTGTTCAGTTTGATTTCACATTTGAAAGTGGGTTGAAAGAAGGAAAAAATACAGTCTTAACCGAACTTGAATTTAAGGATGGCTCAATTCAAAAGCTAACGAGAGTTTTGCGATATGAGAAATACGCTTTTGATTTAAAAGTACTTACCCCAGATACTATCAGGTTACCGCTAAAAATAGACGAAGCACTATATTCAAAAGCTAAACGTTTTAGGTTTGCATTAGGGTGGACTAGAAGCTTAGAGTCTGGTTTATTTCAGGCTCCTACCCCTGCAAGTAAAGGAACTACTAATGGAGCCTATGGCAGAATAGATGAGGGGACTATAGTAGATGATCTCGGTGTAGACGAACTGGGTCAGCGAACGATCATTTTAGAGTTTCCTTATGAAATATACCAAATCTTAGTGACGCGAGGCGAGTTAGTTGATGATGCATCAACGATCCGAGTGTTTGATGATGCAGGCGAGCAAATATATTACCAATCAATACATTATTTATCCGAATTTATTGAAATAAATGAGGAGCCAAAGGTAATTCTATGGAGCCATAGAGATAATGGTATTGTACGGTCAACGAGTACATCGGTGTTAGCATCTGTAGTGAATTTTATTCCTGAAAAAGCTACTTTGAATGGTAAGCCATTAAAAATAAAAAGACAGGTTTTAAATAATGATGTAAATGAATACTTTCTGATGGGGGGGAGAGTTGATTCTCTGTTGGAGAATTATGAAATAATGGTTAGTAATGCTAGTGGGGTTCAAGTTGGTAAGCGTTTTAGTCTTAACTTTGAACCTTATAAGTATACTTTAGTTGCTGGTCAAAATCTTTATAGTTATCCAAGAGATGAAATTATTACATTTAATGAACCTGAGTATGTTTTCTCTCGAGATCGTGTTGAAAGAAACCATTCTGAAGTTAATATGAAGTCACTTGTTCAAATGGATTCTAATCAAAGTAACATAGACGGGATTTATATTGGAAAAGTCATTGTTGGGCTAAAAACTAATGAAGGTGGTGCCACGACAGGGAAGAAGCGAGTAAATCATTATGTCAATTTGCCAGATAACAGATCCCCCATAACAAATAGTCGGAACTATTTAAGTTACGTTGATGTTTTGGGCACGTCTGATTCTGTTCCTGATATTATTTTAAAAGAGCCGATGGACGGAGGAGAAACATACTTCTCTGTGGTTAGGGTAAAAATTGATACTAATAATGACAAACTTGCTGATGTCTATATCAATGGTCTTCCTGCGAAAAAATATTTTATAGGAGAGGGTGGTTATGTGAGTGTTATATCAGATTTCGATTCTTATCATTATTTGGACCTACCGTTAGAGCTAGGTGATAACGAGGTAAAGATAACCGCACACTCTACTTTAAATGATAACGTGTCTGAAAAAACAGTCGTATTTAAGCGTAAGGCGATGCCGAAACCGGCCTTTGAGATAGGCACTCCTAGGCAAAATGAGTTATTTAAAGTATTTAACGAGGGAGCTAAGCCTGTAACAATAGACGGGATAATAGATGTTTCAATTCCGGTTAATAAGGTACTGGTTGATGGTGTAGAGGTGACTCTTCGCAAGGATGGTAACTTTTTATATACCTCAGAGTATAGAGTTGGTGACCACCAAATCGTAGTGGAAGCCATTAACGACGCAGGGTCAACACAAAAGGTTGTTAACTTTTCCGTTGCTTTTGGCAGTCCAACATTAAAGCTAGACTCACCTAACGAGGCTGAGTTAAATACAATGTCCGAAAAGATATTAATTCACGGCTCGGTGGACGATAAGAATGCCCAACTGACAATCAATGGAACCCCTATTTCGGTCGACTCTCAGGTAGGAGATTTCGAGTTGGAATACTATCTAAACCAAGGGGAAAATATGATACAGATCGTTGCTACGAATAAGTTTGGAGAGAGTAAAAAACTACTAGTAGTCAACAGAGTTGTTGCGGATGAATCCCACCTTGAAGTTAGAATTGATGATCCTGCTCAAAAAGAGTGGCAGTTGAAAACAACAAGTGATGTGATATCACAGTTAAACCGTTATCGAACTTCTTTTATGGACTCACTCCCACATGGGATTCAGGTCAATTTTACTTATAAGAAACTGTTGGGTTCACCTGCAGATACTATAGTGTTTGATTATCACGTGTATGTAGGCCAATCGACACGTCCAGGTATGTATACAATACCCGTAGCAATCGATTTGCTTGATGCTAGTGGTAACACAGTACATACACATTTCTTGAATATCTTTTTGTATGTAGGGATAGCAAGGCTCCAAGTCAGTTTTGACAATCTAAGGCAAGAACAGAAAATAGGTACAAATGAATTTCAAGTACGTGGAAAGGTTAACGATCCGGAGGCTACCTTAGATATTAATGAGCAAAGTGTGGTTCTCACTGAACATGGAGATTTCTCACATACACTATTATTGAGTGAAGGTATTAATCAAATAGTGGTTCGCGCCTCAACGGCTGAGCAACACGTGAATAAAACGATTATTGTAAGTGTTGATACGGATGAGCTCATACTAAATATGCAATCTCCTACTGAACAGGAGGGTTATTCGCAATCAGAAGTGTTATTTAAAGGCAGTATTAGCGACCCTCTGGCATCTGTGATTATTCAAGGGCATCAGGCTACTATTGATGCTCAAGGAGAGTTCTATAAGCGAATCAAGTTTGCAGAAGGTAAACATCAAGTTTTCATCGATGCGACTAATGGTTATAAATCTGTCCGTAAAAGCGTCAGTTTTGAAGTATTACCTCAGCCACTATCATTTGAAATATTTAGTCCAGTTGAAGGGGCTGAGTTTGACAAAGGGGAGGTAACTATTACTGGTCAAGTGTCTCATGCAGACGCAAAAGTTACAGTCGATGGAAAGCTTGCCGATGTAGATTCTATAGGGGCATTTTCGGTAACTTTAAATTTGGATTCTGGTGAGCACCGTTTGCAAATCAAAGCTGAACGTAATGGCAAACTGGTAGAAAAGTATTTGATGCTAAAAGTTCGTGCGAGTTCTCAATCTGAATATATTGAACTAATACAAGGTGGCGTGAGTGAAGTTATAACTTATGAGGTGCCCTTAACAAGTGAACAAAGAGCATTAGTCAGAAGATATTCATATAGTTTGTCATTAAGACCTTATGGGACAAACTTTCAGATACTTAGAGTCTATGGTACACGCTCAGGAATTGGGTTCGATTATCAATATAGTGCTTCACAGAATGCTGCAATTGATCGATACCCGATTGAGTTAACTTTGACTCTAAAGGATTCATCTAATGCGACGATTAGTTCTGAAATCGTAGATCTTATATTGGTTGTTCAAGACGATAACCCTGAACAGTTAGACCTTGAGATTATTTCTCCAGAGCCAAACTCAATAATTAACTCAAACTCTGTAACTATCATGGGTCGTGTCAATCAAGTAGATGCATTAGTAAGAGTAAATAACGAAAACACAGATATACAAAATGACGGGACTTTCACCAAGCGTTTAGAGCTTAGCGATGGTCAACATCAAATCATGATAGTTGCTGAGTTCGAAGGACAACATCAAAGTAAAATCATTCCGCTCAGTGTAGATGGCAGCACACCTAGGGTTATTGTTAATGTTGCTGCGGGACAGTCCGTTCCTGTTACTGTAAATGTATCGGCCTCTCAAAATGTGATGTCGCAGGTACGAAATTTGTTTAGTCAGTTTTCGAATATGCCTGCTGGTGTGAAAATTGATACTACGGGAGCGTCCTTTGTTGACAGTGAGACAATAAGAATGAGTTATAACTTAACTACGCAAAATCAAATATCTGGGGCAGAAATCAATGTAGTTATCACTTTGAAAGATGGGGCTGATAATGCTCTACTTGACTATCCAGTTATTTTCGAAGTGAACCCAAGATAAAGGAAATGAAATTGGAGCGTCCTTTTAGGAAATTAGCTATAGCGCTGCTCATTGGCTGTGCACTGATTGGTGCCAGCCTACTGGTGCCCTTTAAGATATATTTAACGTCTGATCGGGCTTATTCAGGAGTTTTAGTTGAATTAATAGATAAAGAAGGAAAAGCGATAGACTCATTTATCGTCGACAATCAGTTGCAACTAGATTCGTTTTACTTAGTAAAACTACTTGTAGATGGAGTTTCCTTACACTTGGTTCATCCATTATTAAAAGCCCAAAATATTGAACTAAATTGGGGGCATTTTTATTCAAAAAATCTTAATGTTACTCTAGTGTGTTGGTGCGCAGATAAGAGCTACCCAAAGCAGGAAGATTTGGTTGCAGTGTTTGCGCACTTTGCAGACATCAAGTCGCAGTATATTCCCAAAGTGCCTCAAATGATACGAAGAGAATCGGTTGCTGAACATAGTAAAGCGCTTTATATGCTCGTTGCTGTAGCCAGTGATAGAGTAGGTGAAGGAAGAAAGTTAAATAAGCGCAATGTTAGAGAAAGAAAAAATATAATGGCTGAGGTCATTGATATGATATATATAGATCCGTAATAAGATCTGCTATAAATAAATTCACTCAGAGGTATAGCGATGGCAATCATCCTCAAACGATAGCCATCGTTACTTACTTTATTAAAGTAGTTCTACTTTTATTTCTATCCATGCGGTAGCGCTATTTTCTGCTCCGCCCTTTGATGTAGGGGTGATTTTGAATCCTCCCCAATGATCGGTATATGAATTTCCGATTGTTAGCTCCGAATCGGTTTGGTCGTCACCCCACCAGCCTGGTGTTTTTGACCCTGGAGTCATATCTAAGAGGTAAGAGGTCGTTTTCCAAAAACGTGGATCTTGCTCATTTTCGAAGTAGCCTTCTAAATTGATGAGTATGCCGTTTTTGGTATTTGGATATCGCGCATTTGTGGTTCTATACTCTAACCAATACGTATATAAGCCGTTACCCGATTTTAGCTTTAATCCGATATATCCTTGATCATTGCGCCCGTGGTCAAATGCATAAATGCGATATGTTCCCGATGAGGTAATGAGTGGGACTTCTGATTCGCTTACCCAACCGAAATACTTTTTGTACAGTAAGTTATATTCTTCTAAAGAATGAGCGCCCATTCCCATCATGCTATATACGTTACCATAGTTTAAACTTTCCTTTGCATAATCATGATCGCCAATGACTCTACCAGAGCCAGCTTCTAGCGCTTTAGCATGACGTAGCCCAAGTGCATGTCCTAACTCATGCGCCACCACGCCTGATGTGTGGTGATATAAACTGATTGAAGGAGGAGCTGCGCTGGAATTGAAGTTACCAACTTGAGGGGCAACCATCATTACCACATTACCAGTTCCAGGGTTTTCCGGGTCAACGCCGTTTGCTTTAACATGCTTCTTCCATTCAGCTGTCCAACCGTGAAAGTCACTGTCAAAGTCACTTTTGGGTCGATTAATATTAATTATTGGTACCGATGTATCATATGTGAGGTTAAATTTACCGTAAGATTGGTCCGTGTAATATGTTGCAGCGTCAGCTAAATCACGCTGCATTGAATTCCAGTTAAGTTGCGCATCGCTAAATTGAAATCTAAACACTTTGATGTTGGCATAATTTAAAGGATAACCATCATTATCTCCAGGTGGTGGAGTAGAACCTAAGTTACGGCATGAGGTTGCACCTAAATCAACGACCAATGAGGCACCTTGACTGGCCCCATCTAACGTAATGTAAGTCCAATATTGGTTTAAGTTCTTAAGCACGATACATTCGCTATTACCGTTTCTTTTTGAATTTGGATCGCTACCGTCCAGTTTTGGCCACCCCCCATTTTTTGAATATAAATTAAGATTTCCTGAGCCATGTCCAGTGGTAATTGCCAAACTATTTACACTATTTGTACCTGGAATACTTAAGTAAGTTCGAGCGCCACTCGGAAGGCAAATAGGTTGCTTATTGACAATTTCTCTTCCAGTAAATGGGGCTGAGGATTTACAGGTGTCAGTGAGTTGAGCTGCACTTGCCGGACCTGCCGTTAATAGTAATAGAAGCGCATAACAGCGCGCTCTTCTCAAATATATCTTTTTCACAGTTGTATCCTTATTAAATAAGCTTGCTAATTTACAAGCCTATTTAACATAGGATTAAAGTATACAATATTCAATATAATGTTCTTGTGAGTTGGCGGAAGGTATGGATTTTACAATCGTAAAATCCTCAACTAAATTTAGAGAGGGAGGTATTAGGCTCAGGAATCCTTTTGTTTACCAGGTAATTGAATGATGTATATGAATTTTCTGAGGTACCTATTTGTCGTTTTTTGCTTAGCTGTCACTGCTAATGTTGATGCAACAACGATTCAGATATTTTTGGATGATGAAGAAGACCTCGCTATTTTGACGCAAAAAGCTAAACCTGAAAATATTGCTGGCGCAACCAACAAAATACTATTTGAACAGTTAAACCTCTCAAACATTGAGTTTCTCGGCGCAAGTTATAAACGGACGTTACGCTCAATGCTAAAGCAAGATAAATCAGCTATTTGCACTCTTAACAAAGTAAAAACTACTTATCGCGAAAAAAACTTTCTATTCAGCTTGCCAGTAAATTTTTATATCAGTAGACGTTTATATAAACATGCTGATTCACCACCATTATCTAAGGAAGTACTTAATAAAGAGGGAAGTGTTGTCTCACTTATGCATTTGTTTAATATATACAGGAACAAGCTGATAGTAATTGCTGACGACTTATCATATGGACCTTTTTTAGATAAGCAATTAGCACAATTGGATAGTACAAATAAAGCGGTACGAGGTGGTAGTAATCATTATGAGACCGTACATAGGATGTTTGAGTTGAAACGCGTGGATTTTTTGCTGAGTTATCCGGTTGAAGTGATGCGATATGCCAAGAGCAACCAAGATAAATATGAGTCCTATTTGATAGCGGACTCACCTCGGTTTATTTTAGGGCATGTGATGTGTAATAAGACACAAGTAAGTAGGCAACTGTTAGAGAGAATAAATCAGATACTTCTCAGCAATTATGATACCAAAGCGTTTCTACAGGCCCATGTTAACTATTTGCCAGCTCAGGAACACCAGTTTATTCAAGACGTTATAGCGCGCTACATAGTTCAATTAGGCTTAGACTGAATTGCTATAAATATCTCTGATCCGTGGCGGTGATAATACGAACCTACCATCCCCCAAATCTTGGCCAAAATTCGATGTCATCATGACTTAACACATGATAGCCCGAGTGCTGGGCGGCTGTTGCACATGCATGATTCGGTAAAATACGTAGTAGGTCACCATGTTTCATGTCTGGTAAGGTGAAGCCGGGTTCACATTCAATAACGCCATGCTCTTGATTTGCTGAGGTTACTTTGAGCCCCGGCAGCAAATTACCTGCTTGGTCACAAACGAGGCCATAGCCACAATCAAACGCTTGACTCGCGGTACCTCTGTCTCTTGAAAGCGCCATCCAGCCAGCATCTATAAAGAGCTTATTTTCACTACGCTTGATACCCGTGACACGCGTTAGCACGCTTAGTGCAATATCTTCGATGTCACATATGCCGATACCAGCCATAACAAGGTCAAAGAATGTATAGACCCCGGCTCGCACTTCAGTGATCCCATCTAGGTTTTGCGTTGACAGTGCTGTTGGGGTAGAGCCAATACTCAGCACTGTTGTGGTGATCCCAGCCTCTTCCAGCATGGACGCGGCTGCCACAACTGCTGAGCGCTCTTTCTCAGCAAACAGTATTAGCTGCTCGGCCGTGCTACACGCGTATGAGCCACCGGCATGCGTTAGTAAACCCAGATATAAACCACTGCTTTCCAGTATGGTTGCGATGGTTACGATTTCTTTGTTTTTAGGGCTAAGTCCTGCGCGATGTCCGTCGCAGTCTATTTCTATCAAGCATGGAATCGTGCATTCATTTTCCGAGCAAAACTGGGAGACAAACATGGCTTGTTCCATACTGTCTAGCAGTATGGTTAGATTGACACCTTGGTTGATAAGGGCTAAAACACGTTGTAACTTATCCTCTGTTATCCCCACTGCGTAGGTGATGTTGGTGTAACCTTCCGCTGCAAATGTTTCTGCTTCTTTTAGAGTGGAAACCGTACATCCCGCTTGTTTGTCGGCCAAGATATAGCTTGCGGCTGCAATGGATTTTACCGTTTTCAAATGTGGGCGAAGGGTTACATTAAAAGCATCTAGATGCTTTTCCATGCGCGAAAGGTTATGCAAAAAGGTAATTTTATCAACAACTAAACATGGTGTTTGTAAAGATCCTAATGATGTAAACATAGCTCAATCATACTCCTATGCGTTCTATTTCCTGTCGATTGCTTGGGGACCAGACTCGTTCACAAGCGTCTTTTTTGTTAAGCCAAATAAAATCTGTATGTTCATCTTCAGCAAGTACCACATTGATCCCTGATGGCACTTGAACACTAAAAACATGCTCGGTATTAATGGTAACACCCGGCTCATAGCGATGAAGCCACTGCGGTCTTATCGTGTATTGATTTGTTTTATTATGCGACTGGATAGTGAGCCCAAGCGCTTTGGCGTCAATGCCGGTCTCTTCTTTTAACTCTCTATACGCGGTAGCGATTGGAGTTTCACCGGGATCTACTCCCCCAGTTACTGATTGCCAAAAGTGTTTGTCATCCGCCCTTTGTAATAGCAAAAACTCATTATGCTCGTTGTATATTACGACTAATACTGAAATGGGTTTACGTGGTGCCGGCATGGTTTACATCAAATCAGGAACATGTGCTTTGAGTTTATCCAGTTGAGTTGCACTCGGCAATTGGTCAAAAGCGAATTTTAGACAAAAAAAAGCAGGCCATCTGGCCTGCATAAAAACTCCAATAGCAACAAGCTGTGCCAAGGAAATCCCAATAATGCCAACATCCTAGTCGGCAAGCTCTACTTCTCGGGAGTTCAATTGTGACTTTAGGCACGCCTAAATACGCAGGTAAAAAGGTGCAGCCCCAAAGGAACGAGACCAATGCTAATGTAATGTTTAGTACTTGTAAACTAAAAATTGAAAAAAATAGTTTAAACGGACTTTTTTTGCTCACTTTGAAATATAAATGCTTCTAAAATGATTGAATAGTAATCACTGTAACTATTTGTTATTTATCTATTTGGTGATATTTGTACCTTAAATGGTTCAGTAGTTGTTGCAATTTTGTATCTCTTCTGTATGTTAATGAATTGTACAACATGTAAGCTAGGAAAGGAAAAATGAAATTTACATCAGCGATTATCGCAACATCATTATTGGCAACCAGTGTCGCGGTAAACGCGGCTATACCTTATAAAAACGAACAGTACCAATTTACCCAACCAAGTGGTGAGGTGATCACTCTTATTCTTAATGGCAATACGTACTTTGCTCAGCAGCGTACACCTGACGGCGAGCTTGTGGTGTATGATGCCTCGCTCAAAGGCATGGCTTACGCAGAGGTATCAGCCGATGGGGAACAGCTTATATCAACAGGTAAGCTTGTGACCAAACGCAACAAGCAAGGCATACAACGTCACTCAGTAAACGCTATGCAGCAAGGACTATCCTCAACTGCTATTGCAAAAAAGGTAAAAGCGGCGCAGCAGGTAATGTTGGGTCAAAACCAAACATCAGTCGACTTGATACATACGCATCAGTTTGAGCGTAGTGATAATACAACAGCGTTGAATGCTGAGATCAGCGGTCAAGTAAAAGGGTTAACCATCATCATTGATTTCCCTGATGAGCGCGGCACAATCACAAAAGCGCAAGTTGAGCGTTTTTTAAATGACCAAAATTACAATGAATTTGGTAACGCGCAGTCAGTAAGAGGGTATTTTTCTTCGGTTTCTGGCGGCAAGCTTGACTATACCAATACAGTAACAGCTTATTACACTGCCAAGAAAAACAAAGCGTATTATGCGGATAGCACATTAAGCTCAACGGTACGCTCGCAAGAACTCATAAAAGAAGCGCTAAATTGGCTTGAATTTCAGCAGGGATTCGATTTTAGCTCGCTGACTACAAATAGTAGCGGGCAGATCCGTGGGTTAAATATTTTTTATGCTGGCAACTCTGATAGTGCTTGGTCTAAAGGTTTATGGCCACATATGGCAAGACTCAGTCCACGTTTTTGTGCTGATGGCGTGTGTACCGATCGTTATCAAATCACCGATATGGGAAATAGCCTTGCAATTGGTACCTTTGTACATGAGTCTGGTCACTTAATTACAAATTGGCCCGATCTTTATGATTATGACGGCAGCTCAGAGGGCTCAGTTGCAAGTTTTGGCGTTATGGGGTTCGGCGCGATTGGCGCTTCCAATCGGTTCAAGCCGACACCACCTGTTGCACATTTCAGAGCCATAGCCGGTTGGGATACAGTAACTGAACTTAATCCTGCCATAAATGCCAATGCCCCAACGGGAAGACTCAGCCATATTTCAGGCGCTAATAGCTCGTATAAATGGACCAATCCAAGTAACGCGAATGAAGCCTTTTACATTGAGGCGATCCATCAATCGGGACAGAACTCAGAGCAACTCGATTCAGGTTTGGCTATTTGGCACGTTGACACTGCGGGTAATAACTCGAATGAATGGCATCCGTATATCCAAATGGAGCATGGTGATGCCAAGCGAGATCCCGAAAATGGCCGAAATCGTGGGGATAATAGTGATTTATTTGATGTAGCAGGAGAGTTTAGTGCAACGCTGCCAAATGCGTTGAATAGCAAAGGGACAAATGCGTTATGGTGGAATGGAAGCGACTCAGGCTTGTCCATTAGCAATATTTCTGATCCCGCTGTAGAAATCCAGTTTACGGTGAGCGGCAGTACAACCCCACCACCCTCGGGAGATGTGTATACTGGGTACTTAGCGGACAAGCAACAAGCCATACAACCTGACGGCAGTTGGTTTCAGTACGGCGGTGGCACAATCGCACTGACTTTAGAGGGACCCTCAAGTGCAGATTTTGATTTAAAACTCGAAGCTTGGCGAGGTGGTTCATGGCAGCAAGTTGCCATTTCGGAGGCGCCAACCTCACAAGAGTCAATTAACTATAAGGCAAATTCAGGTTATTACCGCATCTTGGTTTACTCATACAGCGGTGCTGGTGATTACCGTTTAACGGTGCAAAAATAGCAGTTCGGGTGGCAGATTAATTAGGGCCTGTTGATCTTTGCTGTTTGATTTTTGTTCTCCTGAGTGTGTTTTGGTCGCGACGCTCGACTTGCCGCCTAGTGATCTAGGCAAAAGTTGAGCAACAATGAACAAAGCGCACTCAGGTGAACTCAAAGGGCTGCGCTTGATTAGTATTTCTACTGTGTTCTCGCCTGACTCACATAGAATAACTATGCTGCGCAGGCTCTGCCTTTTACACATACCAATCAAACTGCTGCAAAAACAAACTTGAAAGGTAAACAGGCCCTAATCTAGGCTAAGAGCAAGCCACGCTGCTTGATAAAACAGCGTGGCTGTTTTCATGTTGGTGAGCATGCTAGTTCGCTAAAATTCATTTTCTTATCTATATTTCATACTTTATTATCAAAACTATGCTAATAATGCAGTCATGCACATTGTTTGTTATGGAATAGCTTATGAACTTTTTTCGAAAGCCAGATCAAGAAGTTGAAAATTTGACCGCTGAACTTAACCGTGCTCGGGCATTACTTTCTGCTATTGATGAGGCGGTCGCGAAAATTGAGTTTACACCTGATGGTCAGATTGCTGCTGTCAATCAACACTTTCTCGCTGTGGTGGGCTACACCGAAGCTGAAGTGATAGGGCAGCATCATCGTATTTTTTGTCATAAGGACTACGTAAATTCGTCAGAATATCGCAGTTTTTGGGCTAACCTTAAGCGCGGCCAAGCTCAGTTTGGCAATTTTGAGCGTGTTAATAAAAAAGGAGAAGTGGTTTGGCTCGATGCTACCTACTTCCCAGTTGAAGAGAATGGCAAAGTCACTCGTATCGTGAAAATTGCGAGTGACATCACAGCAGAAAAACTCACGATAAAAGCACAAGAAGCGATAGCCAACGCGCTAAATAAATCCATGGCAACAATAGAGTTTACGCCTGAGGGAGTGATTTTAGATGCGAATCAAAATTTCACTGCAACAGTGGGTTACAAGCTAAGTGAGATTAAAGGCCAGCATCATCGAATTTTCTGTGACGATCGCTTTTACAAAGAGCATCCACATTTTTGGCAAGAGTTGGCAAAGGGTCAGTACAAAAGTGGGCAGTTTCTCCGTCTAAGTAAATCCGGTGAGAATATATGGATAGAAGCAACGTATAATCCTATTTTCAATGAGCACGGCAAAGTAATCAAAGTCATAAAGTTTGCAACGAATATAACATCTCGTGTGCAAAAGGCTCATCAGGTGGCAAAAGTAGCTGAAATTGCACAAGTAACTGCAGAACAAACTGAGCAGATAGCCGCTCGTGCGAGTTCATTATTGCAAGAGTCAGTCAGTACTTCAGGGCTTATTTCTAATCAAGTGCAAAATGCGATGGCCGCAATCTCAAAACTTAATGAACAGTCAAAAGGGATCTCTGCAATTGTCTCTACCATTAGCGCAATTGCGGAGCAAACTAATTTACTGGCGTTAAATGCAGCGATAGAGGCCGCAAGAGCGGGTGAGCAGGGAAGGGGATTTGCAGTGGTAGCCGATGAAGTAAGAAGCCTAGCTGCTCGTACTTCGCAATCAACCAACGAAATTAATGAAGTGGTCAATCAGAATGAAGTGCTAACCAAAGAAGCCACCGCATTGATGAATACTGTGTCTGAAAGTACAGAGCTTGGCCTTGCGCAGATCGATGAAGTGAATAAAGTGATGGATGAAATAAAACAAGGTGCAGAAAATCTCACAAACACGGTTAAAGGGCTGTCAGACTAACTTAAATATCGCCGCATAAAGCGGCTCCCACCAATTTTTTGGTAGGTGCGGGTTTACCTGCACTCCTATCTCTAGTGCTCGGCGCGTAAAGCGCCTCCTACCAAGGGCTTGAATATCTTGAATATATTGTGGGAGCGGGTTTATCCCGCGATCTTTTCCCCAATAATCGCCGCATAAAATGGCTCCCACCAAAGGCTTGAATATATTGTGGGAGCGGGTTCACCCCGCGATCTTTTCATCAAGAACGTTTCCCACTGCGACATAATGTGAATGGTTTATTTTTCAGCTAATTATCATACCGCAATTGGGCCGGAAATTTCATTACCGATCACCAATAAGGCTTCGCATATTGCACTTCTGTCACCAAATAGCTATTGCTTTTGGCATCCTATAATCTGCGATTGTAAAAATTGTCTTCAAACTTAATGTCGTGGAAATTCACCCTACCTACTTGACCTAAAGTTGACTTGAGGAATTAGTATTCATCGGCACACTAATAAATGGGAGACAAAGTATGAAAGCAGAGTTTTGGCAAGAGTTATGGGAAAGCGAACAAACTGGTTTTCATGAAGGGCAAGTAAACCGAATGCTGCTAAAGTACGGTGAGCTTTTAAACCTAAAAGAAAATAGCAGGGTGTTATTGCCACTATGTGGCAAGACACATGACATATTTTATTTCTTAGGAAAGGGCCATCATGTGATTGGCGTAGAGTTATACGAACCCGCAATTACAGCATTGTTTGAAGCGCTAAAAGTGAAACCTAATATCAGCCGTGAAGGAGCGTTTACCCTTTACCGAGCCACAAATCTAACGATTTACGTTGGAGACTTCTTTACGATTACCAAAGCTGAACTTGAAAATATTGATGCTATCTATGACCGAGCAGCATTAGTCGCTTTACCTGAAGCTATGCGCCGCAAATATAGTGAGCATCTCAACGCTATCACGAATGCAGCATCACAGCTGTTAATCTGTTTTGAATACGAGCAATCGCAAATGGAGGGGCCTCCATTTTCTGTTTCAGCAGACATGGTCACAAGCTATTACGGTAATAGCCACAAAATTGAGCTACAAGCACGTCAATTGGTCATGGGAGGGTTGAAAGGACTCGATGAGGCAGTTGAAAGCGTGTGGTTACTCAATAGCCTGAACTCGGAAAAATCAGTTTGCTAACTTTTTGTAAAAACTCAGTTCAAATAAAACTACATAAATAAAAAAATGCATCCATTTTACAATTAAATGGATGCTTTGCTCGCCAGAATCCCGTCTAGTGAATATTGCTATTAGGTACAGGTAAAATATTTACAATAATTTTGCAAGTTTGATGAACTTTTATTCAGCTCTGTTCGTAAGGGTTAGCTATGGATGACAAAAGTCATTCTTTTTAATCGAGTCGACAGGATGAGTATAATGAAAAAGTTTATAGTAAGTGCCAGTTTCATGCTTCTTATGGCATGTAGCGACAACGACGATAACGATACTGTTACACCTCCGCCACCAGCCCAAGAGTTTTCAGCGACTAAGACCTTTGAATTGATGTTATCTGGAAAGCAAGAAGTGCCGATGAATACGTCAATGCAAACCGCTTCTGCAACAGTTGAGCTTGATGAAAATCTGATGCAATTCAGAGCAACACTCGACTACAGCAACGTCGAAGGTTTTAGTGCTGCACATATTCACGATGGTGATTTGGGGGAAAATGGCGATGTGGCATTCGCCTTTGAAGTATCAGATGACAATATGGTGAGTATTCCAATCACAGATCTGTCTGAGGATCTAATTGAGGATATGCTGGACGGTGATTGGTATATAAATTTACACACCGAAGCCTTTCCAAACGGCGAGTTACGCGCTCAGATTGTGCCTGACACGGTAAGCGTGATCACGTTCAAATTAGATGGCTCACAACAGGTACCAATGAATGAAAGTAGTGCCATGGGGTATGGTTATGCTTCCTACGACAGCGCCGATGGTGAGCTTTATCTTCGCGCGGTCACTATGGATGTTGATGATGCCACCGCTGCACATATTCACACAGGCCGCATTGGCATGAACGGCGATGTGCTAGTGATGTTAGAGCAGGACGACGAAGTAATGACGGACTGGGTAACGCCAGATGACACGATGATCGACGAAGCGACGTTGAATGTTTTGCTCTCGGGTGGACACTACGTCAATGTTCATACGCCAGAGATGCCAAACGGTGAGATCCGCGGCCAAATCCTGACGGACAATTACGCAGTTGCGACATTTGACTTATCCGGCAAACAGGAAGTGCCGGCGGTATCGACAATGGCGTCAGGGGACGGCTATGCCCTTGTTAACACTGATAACTATGAAGTAGAGCTCAGAGTTGTCACTAGCGGTGTTGAAGATGCAACGGCGGCACATATTCATACCGGTCGGATCGGCATGAATGGTGATGTTTTAGTTGGCCTTGAGCAAAGCACCGATGATATGAATGTATGGATGACGCCAGACAACACCATGATCAATGCCGAAATTTTTGCAGTACTCGCATCAGGCGGTCACTATGTTAACGTCCATACTCCTAGCAATCCTAGTGGTGAGCTACGTGGCCAAATTCTTACCAGCAACTATGCGCTCGCTACATTTGCGCTTTCAGGTCAGCAAGAGGTTCCGGCGGTATCGACAATGGCGTCAGGGGACGGCTACGCATTGGTTAACATGAACGATTATGAAGTCGAACTTCGTGTAGTGACAATGGGTGTTGAAGATGCAACGGCAGCACATATTCATACTGGTCGGATCGGCATGAATGGTGATGTTTTAGTTGGCCTTGAACAAAGCACCGATAATATGAATGTATGGATGACGCCAGACAACACCATGATCAATGCCGAGATTTTTGCAGTGCTCGCATCAGGCGGTCACTATGTTAATGTGCATACACCAGCAAATCCGAGTGGTGAACTCCGTGGTCAGATCCTCACTGACAACTACACGTTGGTAGCCTTTCCATTGAGTGGCGAGCAAGAAGTCCCAGCCGTTACAACCACAGCCACTGGCAGTGGATATGCTTTGGTAAATCGAAACGGCTTCGGCCTTGAATTACAAGTCCTCACTTCAGGTGTTGCCGATGCAACCGCTGCGCACATACATACAGGTATTGCTGGTGAAAACGGCCCTGTGTTACTGGCATTAATGCAAGATAGTAGTGATGCCAATCGTTGGATGGCTCCAGCCAATGCAGCACTGACAGCGGAAATATTTGCGATTCTGGCAGGCGGTGGTCACTATGTAAATGTGCACACACCAGCAAATCCAGGTGGTGAGTTAAGAGGCCAAATAGTTAATTAATCATTAAGATAATTATCTCGCATCAAAGAGTCTGTAAGCGCAGGCTCTTTTTCTTTATATTCAAATTACACAACTATTATCCAGTCAGGGGAGTTATATTTGGTTAAAAATATGTAATCAAAAAATCATGATTTGTTCCCGTAATCGTAATGCAAAGCGTCTAGCGTAAACCTTCTTTAAAATAATAATGGTATTACAATGAATAAGATAAGCGTTTGTTCTACGCTCTTGGCTGCATTATTACTAAGTGCATGTGATGATGATTCTGTGGAGGTTGTACAGGTTGAAAAGCCGGTGATCACAACAGAGACTGAAATAAAAGTCGTTGAAGTTCCGGTAATTGTGGAAGTACCTGCAGGTAGCGCAAGTGCTATGCAAGTGGGCACACGTCCTAATTTCTTGATTCAAGACATGGAAGGCAGTGCACTCAAAACCAAGCTTGAGCAGTGTGCTAACGGACCTTTTTATAAAACAGACTTTTCAATTGGACACCGTGGTGCGCCAATGCAGTTTCCTGAACACACCAAAGAATCTTATATTGCGGCGGCTAAAATGGGTGCTGGGATTTTAGAGTGTGACGTTGCCTTTACCAAAGACAAAGAGCTGGTTTGTCGCCATTCACAATGTGATTTACACACTACAACAAATATTTTAGCAACGGATTTAGGCCAAAAATGTACAACACCATTTGTACCTGGCGATCCTGAAAATGGAATTGCAGCCCAAGCGATGTGTTGTACCAGCGACATTACTTTGGCTGAGTTTAAGACATTAAAAGGTAAAATGGATGCCGCGAACTCAATGGCGACAACCGTAGAGGAATATATGGATGGCACGGCAAATTGGCGCACCGATTTATATTCGAGCCGTGGCACTTTAATGACCCATGCCCAGAGCATTGAGTTATTTAAAAGTTTAGGCGTGAAAATGACACCAGAGCTGAAGACTCCGTCTGTCGCTATGCCTTTTGACGGTTTTACACAAAAAGCCTACGCACAAAAAATGATCGACGAATATAAAGCTGCAAATGTAGATCCAAAAAATGTCTGGGCGCAGTCATTTAATCGGGACGATGTCGTCTATTGGATAAAAGAAAATCCAGAGTTTGGCGCACAGGCGGTGTATTTGGACGACAGATACGAAGCGCAAGCAGCAGATAATGAAACCATGGTATCAGCCGAGCAAATCGTGCATAACCCAGAGCTACTATCACCGACGATGGAAGAGCTTGCAGCGGATGGCGTTAACATTATCGCACCACCTCTGTGGATGTTATTAACCGAAGAAGGAGGGGAAATCGTACCCTCACCTTATGCCAAAGCTGCAAAAGCCGCAGGGCTTGGGATCATCACTTGGACACTGGAGCGCTCTGGTCACTTAGCCAGCGGCGGTGGCTGGTACTATCAAAGCATCAACGGCAGTCTGTCTGGTGAGACGATGATAGATAATGATGGCGATACCTTTAAAGTGCTAGATGTATTGGCCAGAGAGGTTGGCGTACTCGGCGTATTCTCTGATTGGCCAGCAACGACCACCTATTATGCAAGTTGCATGGGCATGCCTGCCAGTATTTAAGCGGTGTTTAATGTGGTAGGAGCGGGTTCACCCCACGATCTTATCTCCAATGAACGCCGCCTAAAGCGGCTCCCACCAAGGAATTGAGTATATGGTAGGAGCGGATTTACTCCGCGATCTTGTCTCTAATGATCGCCGCATAAAGCGGCTCCTACCAAGGATTTGAGATATGGTAGGAGCGGATTTACTCCGCGATCTTGTCTCTAATGATCTCCCCATAAAGCCGCTCCCACCAAGGAATTGAGTATATGGCAGGAGCGGGTTCACCCCGCGATCTTATCTCCAATGAACGCCGCCTCAAGCACCTCCCACCAAGGATTTGAGATATGGTAGGAGCGGATTTACTCCGCGATCTTGTCTCTAATGATCGCTGCCTAAAGCCGCTCCCACCAAGGGGTTGAGTATATGGTAGGAGCGGATTTACTCCGCGATCTTGTCTCTAATGATCGCCCCATAAAGCACCTCCCACCAAGGATTTGAGATATGGTAGGAGCGGATTTACTCCGCGATCTTATCTCTAATGATCGCCGGCTAAAGCGGCTCCCACCAAGGAATTGAGTATATGGTAGGAGCGGGTTCACCCCGCGATCTTATCTCCAATGAACGCCGCCTCAAGCACCTCCCACCAAGGATTTGAGTATATGGTAGGAGCGGATTTACTCCGCGATCTTTTGATTTGGTTCTTACTGTTATTATATCGACTCCATTTGTTCCTAATTCTATGCTAGAAGAATCTCAACCCCTGCACTAATCTTTATTGTGAACGCTTTAATAAAGGCTAGAATCATGAAGTTAAACTCTATCCGTATCCTCATGACCACTATCTTCGGTGGCATTGTTGTTTTTGTCGTCATCGTTACCCTTTTAGTTGTCAACATGTATAACGCCTTGCTTGATTTTGAACAAATGGCAGATAACCGATACAAGGCTTACCAACTTGCCGACGAGTTAAGACAAAGCTCCGACGATTTAACACGATTGGGCAGAACCTATGCGGTAACTGGCAACGATAAATACGAAAAGATGTATATGGATGTATTAGCGATTCGTAATGGTGAAAAGCCTAGGCCTGAAGGCTACCATAAAATTTATTGGGATCTGGTGCTTAATTATGGTGAGAAACCAAAACCAGACGGTCAGCGTGAGGTATTACTCGATGCCATGAAAGCGGCAGGGTTTAGCCAAAAGGAGCTCAACTACTTAAGTGAGGCACAAGCCAATTCCGATGGCCTCGTCGCATTAGAAGTTGAAGCCATGAACGCTGTAAAAGGTAAATTTAAAGATAGCGCTGGTAATTACACTATTCAAGGCGAGCCTGATTTGACCAAAGCGGTTAACCTCACGCACAGTGATGATTATCATCGCTATAAAGCCAACATTATGAAACCGGTGGAATCATTTTTCACAGAGCTGGAAAACCGCACTAAACAAAACGTTATACAAGCACACAGTGCTGTGGAGTCTTATGTTTTTTGGGCCATGGTTATGTTAGTCATAACCGTATGCTTCAGTTTATTCGGTGTGTACTTGGTTCGTCGCCGCATCGTAAAACCAATTGAATTACTTGGCAGAACATTTGAAGAGATAGGTAGTTCAAATGATCTTAGAAAAACGGTAGATGAAAGCGGCGCAACTGAGATTCAGGTGGTAGCCAATATCGTAAATCGGATGCTTAATAGTTTTAAAAACACAGTAACTAATATCGGCTCTGCAGGTGGTGCGATGTCAAAATCTTCCAAAGAGGTGGCGCATTTTATTCGTAGTAACAAAGAGATAAGCGAAGAACAAAACGCTCGCCTCGAAACCATTGCTACTGCCGCGGAAGAAATGACTGCTACACTCAATGAGGTCACCTCAAGTACAGTAAGTACCGCAGACTACGCTAATCAGGTTGAACTTGAAGCGCAGCGTGGAATGGAGGTGATGTCGCAAACCAGCCAACAATTTACCGAATTATCTGCGCGCTTTGACAGAACTGCTAATATTATTTCAGAGTTGACTGAGCAAAGCGATCAGGTGTCAAATGTAGTGAGCGTGATCCAGGCGATTGCAGAGCAAACTAATCTGCTCGCATTAAATGCTGCCATCGAAGCGGCAAGAGCAGGAGAGCAAGGTCGTGGCTTTGCTGTTGTTGCAGATGAAGTAAGAACCCTTGCACAAAGAACCCAAAAATCCACAGAAGAGATTCGTGATATCATCAACCAGCTGCAAACCAAAGCGGGGAGTGCGAATACCGCCATTCAGCAGAGTCAGCATCAAGTGCAAGCGACGGAAGAGCAGGTGATGGTATCTTCCGAAGTGCTCGACAGCATATTTGAAGCTGTAAGTAAAATCAAAGACTTGACTCAAGGTGTTGCTACAGCCTCTCAGGAACAGTTATCGGTGACAGAAGACATTAACACCAATATCAATGGCCTGAGTGATATTTCCAAAGAAGCAATTAAGCGGATGAATGAGTTTATGGCCATTGTTGAGCAGCTAGAGCAAACTAGTCATCGCCTTAACGACAATGCGAGAGAGTTTACTGTTTAGTACTTAAAAAGCGCTTGACGCGCGGGTCTTTTTTCTACTGATCGCCGCGTAAAGCGGCTCCCACCAAGGGCTTGAATATGTCGTAGGAACGGATTTACTCCGCGATTTTTTCTCTAATTATCGCCGCATAAAGCGGCTCTCCACCAAGGTTTTGAATATGTCGTAGGAGCGGATTTACTCCGCGATCTCGCCTCTAATTATCACCACCTAAAGCGGCTTCCACCAAGTGTTTGAATATATGGTAGGAGCGGATTTATTCCGCGATCTTAACTCAAATGCTCGCCGCCTAAGGCGCCTCCTATCAAGGGTTTGAATATATGGTAGGAGCAGATTTATTCCGAAATTTTGTCTCTAATGCTCGTCGCGTAAAATGCCTCCCACCAAGAGTTTTAATATATGGTAGGAGCGGGTTCACCCCGCGATCTTATCTCCAATGAACGCCGCGTAAAGCGGCTCCCACCAAGTGTTTGAATATATGGTAGGAGCGGATTTATTCCGCGATCTTATCTCAAATGCTCGCCGCCTAAGGCGCCTCCTACCAAGGGTTTGAATATATGGTAGGAGCGGATTTATTCCGCGATCTTAACTCAAATGAACGCCGCATAAAGCGGCTCCCACCAAGAGGTTAAATATTTGGTAGGAGCCGCTTTACGCGGCGATCTCTTAATAACCAACAAAAAGAAAAATCAATAAACTCACAAAGGCCCTTAAATATGATCTAAACAAAAAATGCAAATGAGATTAATTATCAATTGCTTTGACTTTTATTCAGTTTCCATTTAGAGTACGCGCCAAAATTTACTTTAATGCAATAAATTTTGGGATATTAACAATGATAAACACGCCTTTTAAACGTGGTGTACTCTCTGCTTTGGTGCTGTCTGCCCTTAGCCCAGTTGCTTTTGCTGATTCGATAAAAGCGCAGCCAGACATGGAACACATCGTTGTAACTGCGACTGGTTTTGAGCAAAAAATACCAGAAGCACCTGCGAGTATTTCTGTGATCACCGCTGAAGACATTCAAGCTCAGTCCTATACGACTTTGCTTGATGCCGTAAAGTACCAAGAAGGCGTGGACATTGGCACAACTCGAGATAAAACCGGGCAAGGCAGTGTGAGTATGCGTGGCTTAACAGGTGAATATACGCTACTTCTTATCGACGGTAAGCGTCAAAACAACCACGGTGATATCTACCCAAATAATTTTGGTGGTAACGCGTTTAACCATATTCCACCTAAAAGTGCCATTGAGCGTATTGAAGTCATTAGGGGACCTGCCTCTACACTTTACGGTGCAGATGCGATGGGTGGCGTAATCAACATTATTACTAAAAAGTCAGTAGATGAATGGACCGGCAGCATTGATTTTGGCCGAAGCCTACAAACAAACGACCAGTTTGGTGATGACATTACCACTGACTTCAGTATCTATGGGCCTTTAGTTAAAGGTTTACTCAACTTTTCTGCTCGCGGCAGCATTTATGAGCGTCAAGCCTCAAACCCTGAGTTTTCACCTGCAGTCGATCCAAATGGTGAGCTGCATCATCGTGAACTTGGTTTTGGACGCGGTGGCAAAACAGTAGACAACACTAACACCCAATTGGGTGCAACCTTTGTATTTACGCCAAATGACAACCACACTGTTACTTTTGACTACGATATCTCAAATCAAGAGTATGATAATACGCCAAACTACGACGTTGAGTCGGGCAAAATTACCTATCCGCTTGGCACTAAAGACAACATCGAATCAATCTGGCAAACACGCCGTGGCAAGGTAAACCCGCGCGCAGGTTATGCGGCGGATCAAGAATTCGACAGAACCTGGTGGTCACTAACGCATCAAGGTACGTTTGACGATATCGAAACTTTTGTGTCTTTGGCATTTGTTGATACCGATAACAATGGCCGTACTATGCCGCTTTCTGTTGCAGAGCGTAAACTACTACAAGCCATGTATGATGGCAGTGGTAAATATGCCGATATGGAAGAAGCAGAGCGTAAAGCGCTTGCTGAAAGCACATTCTTACCACGTCCAAAGCGTACACTGAACAGCAACCAATATACGTTAGACGCGCGAGTGGATATTCCTGTTGACGATTTACTTGGCGATCACGTGTTTGTTGTGGGCGGCCAGTGGGTTGATGGTGAATTACAAGATGGCGTATTTGGTATGGAGTCGGGCGTTGATCAAGGCGTTCAGGAACACCAAATGTACTCGCTATTTGTAGAAGATAACTGGCACTTAAGCGATCCGCTAACAGTTACAGTGGGTGTCCGTCACGATAACCACGATGTATTTGGTAGCCAACTTTCTCCGCGTCTATACGGTGTATACGAGCTGTCTGACGATTGGACAGTAAAAGGCGGGATCAGTACAGGTTATAAAACGCCACAAACGACTGACTTATACAATGGTATTACCGGCTTTGGTGGTCAAGGTACGTCACCGTTTGCAGGTAACCCAGATCTTGAACCAGAAACCAGCGTAAACAACGAAGTTGCATTGTATTGGACACACCCAACAGAGAACCACAACTTTAATATCACTTACTTCTCAACGGAGTTTGACGATAAAATCGCCCGTGGTGACACTATCAAGAGTTGCTCTGCAACCAACGGCGCAAAACCATGCGTGAATTTGGGTGTATATGACGAGCTTGGTTACGATACTTATAGCCAAAAAATCAATATCGACAAAGTTGAGATCCAAGGGATTGAACTTGCAGGCCGTTACCAGTTCACTGATGCAGTTTCACTTTACGCAAACTACACCTGGACTGACAGCAAGCAAAAGAGTGGTCCTCAAGAAGGTCAACCATTAACCAATACCGCTGAACACATGGCAAATGCCACGGTAAACTGGCAAGTAACAGACGAGTTCTCACTAACGCTAAATGCTGAAATGCGCTCTGATCGTTACCGTGGCTGGGACAACAACCTAGACAAGGCCATGTACTACAAAAACTACAACCTACTGCACTTAGGTGCTAAATACACCTTTAACGACAATGTTACTGTGTTTGCGCGTATCAATAACTTATTGGATGAAGACTTTACGTCTTATAGCACGGATTACAACGACTTAAACGGTGATGGTAAATACGAATACCTAAGTGGCCGTGGTGTGGTAAGCGAAGTCGTATTTAGCGATGACTACAACGTAAAAGACAAAGCCCGCAATATTTGGTTTGGTGTAAACGTGACGTTTTAATACCCATGTAAAGCATTACTAGATTACAAAACTCAAAGGAGGTGCAATTTGCACCTCTTTTTTATTGCCACTTGTGCAGGACGCAGCGATCATTTCTCTACTTTTTACCTCACTCATAGCAGCGGCTTTTCAACAAAATCGCGGGATAAACCCGCTCCCACCGCATATCATTACCGCAAGACAACTCCTTAAATGCCACCGCTGGCAGGAGCCGCTTCACGCGGCGATCTTTTCAACAAAATCGCGGGGTGAACCCACTCCCACCGCATATCATTACCGCAAGACAACTCCTCAAATGCCACCGCTGGTGGGAGCCGCTTCATGCGGCGATCTTTTCAACAAAATCGTGGGGTGAACCCACTCCAACTGCATATCATTACCGCAAGACAACTCCTCAAATGCCACCGCTGGTAGGAGCCGCTTCACGCGGCGATCCTTGCTACAAAATTATGGTGTGAACCCACTCCAACCGCATATCATTACCGCAAGACAACTCCTCAAATGCCACCAGTGGTGGGAGCCGCTTCACGCGGCGATCTTTTCAACAAGGCTCAAACATCAACTCAACAATATCGCGGGATAAACCCGCTCCCACAGCATATCATGACCACTGGATAATTCCTCAAATGCCATCGCTGGTGGGAGCCGCTTCATGCGGCGATCTTTTCAACAAAATCGTGGGGTGAACCCACTCCCACCATGTAACATGACCGCTGGACAACTCCTCAAATGCCACCGCTGGTGGGAGCCACTTCACGCGTCGATCTTTTCTACAAAATTATGGTGTGAACCCACTCCAACCGCATATCATTACCGCTGGTAGGAGCCGCTTCATGCGGCGATCTTTTCAAAAAGACCCCGCGATCACGCCCTTAACCTCAATCCAACGCAGTCAACGCACGATAGGTATCATAAGCAAACTGGTCAGTCATACCGCTAATAAAATCCTGAATAAGGCGGCAGCGGTAATAAAACTCAAAAATCGGCTCGGCTTGCTCAGGCTCACTAAGCTTCGCGACCGTTTCGCGGTATACCGCAACATACTTTTTGGAAATCCGATTAATCAATCGCGACTCTATCGCAAAACTATGCTCGCCATTTAATGCAGCGTGAAAATCATCGGCATCTAAATCAAGCACCCGCTGATATTCGTTTAATATACTGCTGGTGATCTTATAACCTTGAAGCTCCAACTGCTCGACTTCTTTATTCGAGAATACCTTGTTGGTCGCGACCGTTTTCAGCGATTTTACAATAGCATGAAGGTGGCTGTTATCCTCCAGCAACGAAGCGTTAAAATTCCCTTCGTAGATCGCTTCAATATTATCGATAAAACGTGTTTTGGCATGTTCAGCAAGCGGGTGTAGCAATCCCACGCGGAGCCAAATAAAAAATTCATTATCAAAATTCGCCATATGCTTGCTGGCTTTGTCATTGGCATAGTGCAGCTTTTTACTCATAAGCTCTAACAGCTTGTCATCGGTGATCCCAAATCCTGCTGCGATATTTTGATATTCCTCTATTAAACAGCCCGTTAACTCATCTACGCTAATAATGCCTTTTTCTACAGCGTCTTCCATATCAGCAAGGCAATAAGCAATATCGTCAGCCGCTTCCATGATATAAGTCACCGGGTGGCGATTACCCACTTGGATCTGCAATTTGTCGCACAGCTCACTGACAAAACCACTTTCACTAAAATAGTATCCTGCTTTCTTTTGCAGATAAGACTTATCAATGGCCACAGTTGATTTAGGTGTGGTTGCGCAGCGGGTATACTTCATCACAGTGGCACATTGCGAGTAGGTAAGGTTAAGCCGAGAAAGCGTATGAATAACGCGAATGGCTTGGGCGTTACCCTCAAAACTACAAATATCGAGCAGCAACTCCATTTCTTGATTCAGTACCGCCAGATCAGACGATTTACTCTCCTTTGAGCCATACCTAAGTGCCGCCCGAGCACTTTTTGCAAACTGTTGATGCTGGCTCAAATAGCGTTTAAACCAATCATTGATAGCGGCCTCGCCAAAGTGACCAAACGCAGGGTTACCAATATCGTGCATCAAACAGGCCATTTCAGACAGAGTAACCAAACACTCAGACAAATCCACCTGCTGGCCGTTTTTATCTTCATATTGCAGCAAATCTTGTCTACCTTGCTGCACAAGTGCATCAACAATTTTTTTAGCAATGTAACGGCCGTTTTGTTGCACCTCAAGCGAGTGCGTTAAGCGCGAACGCACCGCCGCATTGCGCTCAAGCGGAAACACTTGGGTTTTTTGTTGCAGCCGTCTAAGCGCAGCACTGTTGATAATACGCCCACGGTCGCTTTCAAGGCTACTCGCCTCACTACCACCGGTATTGTAAGAACGTTCGTTTGTTATTTTATTTTTGAAGTGCATGCGACTTTCCTGTTGAGACCCAAGCTACATTTCCAATGTAGGTGAATGTGGAAAAGTTGTAAACCGAATCGACACCTCGCATAGCCAGCCTACAAGCAAACCTTCATATAAAGTAAGGTAGCACAGTATCTCTACACCGAACTAACAACAGGCAAAACACCGACTAAGCCAGTAAAGTGATAAAAATAGCTGTAATACGTTGTAATGGGCTAACCCATCTATATTTGTTACTTTTACCAGTTTGAATTAACCCTAGTTTTAATAGTTTGGCAAAAAATATCTAACACTTTGGTGGCAAAGGCTTCGAAATTTGACGCAAATCACTACAAAACTTACGGATTTTCGGGTTTAATACTCACAGCATTCGTTTACATCTAATTTCAAATGAATATATACAGTGGTTAAGGATGAAGTAACCGCTCACGAACAGGATCTTTATGCGTTTGAGCGTTTATCTAACCATTTAGATTAGTAATATCAGCGCTACTGTGGCATCACATTGGTAATGGACAGCAAATGTGAGTTGACGGAGTTTCAATGGCGACATGGAAATCATACTTTTCGTCATTTACACTGCGCCACTAAATGAAGTTATGTTAGGTAAAAAATGTCCAAAATTACGCTCGCTTATTACGATCAACACGCAGAAGAATTTGCAAACTCAACACTCAATGTGGACATGCAACCGCTTTATCGGGAGTTTCTTCCTGAATTACCAAAGCGTGAGAAACGCCATATCCATATTTTTGACGCAGGCTGTGGCAGTGGCCGCGACGCGGTAGCGTTTAAGCAACTTGGCTTTGAAGTCAGCGCAATGGATGCGTGCGAAAAGCTAGTGAAGATTGCCGCTACACAACTAGGCCAGCCAGTGAGGCACCAATTCTTTGAAGAGATACAAGATATTGCTGCTTTTGATGGTATTTGGGCCTGTGCCAGTCTTTTACATGTCGCAGAGCAAGATCTACCCAATGTTTTTGTGAAGTTACAAGACGCGCTTAAATCTCATGGCGTGTTGTATGTTTCGTTCAAATATGGTGCTGGTGAACGAGAGCACAATGGTCGCAGATTTACAGATCTCAATGAAGAGGGGTTATCAAAAGTTATCGCAGCATGTCCAAATCTTAACGTCATCAAGCAATGGGTGACGGAAGATAGAAGACCCAACCGAGATAATGAGCTTTGGTTAAACGCTCTACTTAGGAAGGACTAATCAAGTGAGCAGTAATTACCAAGGAGGAAAACTTACGCTGTACACGGATAAGCAACTTTACGTAGGGGGCGATGACCCTTTACTGCCTGCGTTGCTTCATGCCATCGAGCAAGCTGACGAGATTGAAATTACCGTTTCATTTATTCAGCGCTCTGGTCTTGATTTACTCTTTGATGCTTTGTATGACGCCTTAACAAACGGCACCACCTTAAAGTTACTTACTTCAGACTATCTAGACTTCACTTGCCCGCTCGCACTTAAAGAATTGATGACGCTACATACTTTAGGGGCTGAGCTGCGAGTATATGAAACTCGTGGCAATGAAAGCTTCCATATGAAGTCATACTTTTTCACAAAAACCAAAGGTGAAGATGGCCAAATTTATGAAGGGAGTGCGTTTATTGGTTCAAACAATATAAGTGCAGTGGCACTAACTCAAGGGTTAGAGTGGTGTTTTCGGCATGATTTTATGGCTAGTCACAGTGCTAATAACAAGGCAACATTTTTGCAGTTTAAGGCTGCGTTTGCCAGTTTATTTACTCACTCTCAAACAGTATGTTTAAGCTACCCATGGATTCAGCATTATCAAGAGCGCCGTAAGAAGCCACAGTTCAAAACCGTTAGCAATGCTGTTGCTGATATAGATATTGAGCCGATTAGCCCAAGAGTAGAACAGCGAGAAGCCTTAGAAAAGCTGAATAACGCAAGAGCACAAAGCTATAAAAGAGGCTTAGTGGTATTAGCGACAGGAATGGGCAAAACATGGCTTGCTGCTTTTGATGTTCAACAAGTAGGTGCTAAAAAAGTTCTATTTGTGGCACATAGAGAAGAAATTCTCAAGCAAGCGGCCAAGACATTTACGCGACTAATTGATTGTACTGCAGGGTTTTATATCGGTAAGCATAAACAAAGTGATGCCGACTTTTTGTTTGCCTCTGTACAGAGCATTGGTAAAACAGAGAATTTGAGGCAGTTCACTGTCGATTATTTTGACTACATTATTGTTGATGAGTTTCACCACGCGAGTAGTAAACTATACCGAAACTTGCTGTCTTATTTTGAGCCACAATTCTTACTTGGGTTAACTGCTACACCAGAGCGAACTGACCAAGCCGATATTTTAAGTCTATGTGACAACAACCTCGTCTATGAGCGGAATATGGTGCAGGGGATTGATGCCAAAACGCTCGCACCATTTCACTACTATGGTATTTGGGATAAAAGCGTTGACTATACCGCAATTCCTTGGCGTAACGGCAAGTTTGATCCAACCAGTCTAAACAACCAATTTGCCACAGAGCACAGGGCAAAACATGCTTTACAGCACTGGAAACAGTTAGCGCAAACACGCACACTGGCATTTTGTATTTCGACCGCACACGCCGACTACATGGCAAACTACTTCAATAAAGCGGGAATTGAAGCGGCTTCGGTACATGGAAAGTCAAGCATAAAACGTAGTGAGGCTTTAGCGCATTTAGCATCTGGAAAACTACAAATTATTTTTAGTGTTGACCTGTTTAATGAGGGCACTGACTTACCCTGTATCGACACTGTGATGATGCTGAGACCCAGTGAATCTAAGGTTTTATTCTTACAGCAATTAGGTCGTGGACTGAGAACCCATCAACAGAAAACGCATTTGGTAGTCTTAGATTTTATTGGCAACCACCACAGCTTTTTGAACAAGCCTTATGCACTCTTTGCTACGCACTCACCTAAAGATTTAGTTACAAAACTAAATAAAGACAACCATGTAGTTCAGCTACCTGAAGGATGTTTTGTAAATTATGACCTAGAAATTACCGACTTTTGGCGGCAACTCGCTAAAGAACAGCGAACCACGGCTCTTGATGATTATCAAAATCTAACAGAGCAACTAGGTCATGCGCCCGATGCGTGTGAGTTTTTCCATGAATATGGTGAGTTTAAGAAGGTAAAGGCTTATGGAAGTTGGTTTGAACTCGTTGTAAAAGCAAAGAGCGTTAGTAGTATTTCAGCTGCGTGGCTTGCGCCCTACAAGGTGTTTTTAAAAGAGGCTGTCGAAGTAACCAGTATGACAAAATGCTTTAAAGCCATTTTGCTTGAAGCCTTTGTTCAGCTTGATGGTATGGCTTACCCTCCCACATTAAGAGCGCTGGCAGATAAGAGTTATGATGTGCTATTGCACTACCCTCAGCTAAGAAAGCTAGATATATCAGAAAAGGACAGAAGCAAAAGCAAAGGCAGTAAAGCTTGGTTCAACTATTGGTTTGATAATCCGGTTAATGCCTATACAGAAGCAAAAAAGCCTATGCATAAGCGAAAAGCACACCACTGGTTTTCAATTGAACAAGCACCAAATCAATCCATTGAAGAAGCACAGTTCAAACTAAACCTTGAAGTTAACACGCAAGATATTGAACAACTGACCGATTGTATATTGGAGTTAAGCCGCTATCGCCTTGCTAGATATCTTCATACCAAACGTGACAGGCTAGCCGAACTCGAAAGTACACAGACGGTAACAGATGATGCGATACCAAACCAGCTACAAAGCACAGATGTTGCGGAACATGTGGTACAACTGCCATATTTTCCTAATTTAAAAATTGCTTGTGGTCACTTTAAAACAGGAGACTGCAGCGAAATGTCCTTCGTACCTGCACCACCAGGGTGTGGAAAAGTCGACCCTGAAAAACACTTCTTAGCTCATGCTAGTGGCAATTCTATGAATGGTGGGAAATACCCGATCTTCGATGGGGATTTATTGTTACTAGAGCGGATCACATCGAACAATGCAGGATCAATTACAAATACCACTATCGCCATCGAGCGCTTTGACGCAGCTGGCGACGAACAATTTTTATTACGAGATGTAAAAAAACAGATTAATGCGCAAGGTGAAGTAACTTACTTACTTGTGGCAAGAAACCCAGAGTATGCAGTAATGGAAGCCAACGATGAGTTTTTGACGTTTGCGCGGTTGAGAGAAGTTTTGAAACTCCCTGTGAACTAACGCAAGGTGGGTATGAGCTGTCAGCGTCAAAGAGGAGCTGATATTGATTTAACAACCAGATAGGTTTCTCTATCAACATAACGGATGATAGATTACAGCTTGAACTCTATGTAGATGGATTGTAAATTTATTTATCGATAAAAACTTTGATTGTATTTCAAAACTTTAGCAACTAGGACACGCAAACAAATGGATGGCTCAGCGTCACAACAACACAACACAGTAAAAAAAGCGGCTTTATTTTCATTTAATAAATTTGTTGCTTTTACCGTTTTTATAACCAGTATTGTCATTGGTGCTTATGCAACTGATATTGTTGAGATAGTAAAGGCCTACGTACTTTATTCTGGTAGTAGCTTGATTCGCTTTATACCAATTTTGGTGCTTAGTGTGGTGATGATAAGTTATTTATATTATCAATTTGAGAGAGCCGGACTAAGCACTTTTAGGAGATTCATAAAGTCAATTTTAACTGTGTTTGTATGTGCAGCATTTTTTTCAGCAGGGATGTTTCTAAAAGATCCTTGGATATCACTTTCCATGTTCAATGATGAATACGATGGCCCCGTTAAAACTTTTCAACACTACGCGGGGTTTGAAGTAAAGAAGGATAAATGTGAAAAGCGCGGCAAAAATCTTACTTGCTCCTTTTACGCTATTAACCTGCTTCCTCGTGATAATGCTTTTAGGATTAGAAATAAAAGTTATGCGATTGATCATAAAGATAGTCAAGCTAGATTACTTGCATACTATGTAGGTGAAAAGCGTTACGGTAGTTATAACTCTGATTACTTTACTGTTCCAGTGGGCAGTAAGCGAATGTTTAAAATGGAGTTTGAGCTTTCATCGGATGAAAAAATGGTATTTGCTCCGTACTTGTCAGTAGTGCTGGATGCAGAACATCATGAAGAAAAGCATCTCAATTTTAGATCGATGAAGGTTGTAGACTATATTCAGTAGTCTGAGGTTTTGCAAAGGTGAATTATGAACCATGCCCTTAAATTTTTACTGTCTATCATGATCGTCATCGTGACTTTTGTCGTGTCAGCAACCTTGGCTGGGATATTAGCGGAGTATGCGGGCTGGTGGAAAAAACCGGTGATAGGCGGTGTAGCAGCGGCTTGTGTGGTGTTGTCGGGTTATATAAGTGCGCCGGTGTATAAGTTGTATTCTGCGGCGGTGTGGTTATTGATTGGTGCAGGTGCTGCCTGGGTGATGTCGAGCGTGTTTATGTATGCTGAGGATGCCGACACCTCAGTGCCTTTGTATGTCACTTACTCAAGTGGTGTGTTTGCTTTGGCACTTTGTTGGGGTTGGGAGCGTCGAAAGGTTGTGCGAGGGATTGGTTTTCAAGAATAGTGCGCAAGAGATCGCCACGTAAAGTGGCTCCCACCAGCGGGGGCTAATGTGGTGGGAGTGGATTTATTCCGCGATGTTTTATGAAGAGATCGCCACGTAAAGTGGCTCCTACCAGTGGGGGCTAATGTGGTGGGAGTGGATTTATTCCGCGATATTTTATGAAGAGATCGCCGCATAAAGCGGCTCCCACCAGCGTAAGGCTAGTATGGTAGGAGCGGATTTATTCCGCGATGTTTTATAAAGAGATCGCCGCGTAAAGCGGCTCCTACCAGCGGGGAGCTAGTATGGTAGGAGTGGATTTATTCCGCGATGTTTTATAAAGAGATCGCTGCGTAAAGCGGCTCCCACCAGCGGGGGCTAGTTTGGTTGGGGCGGATTTATACCGCGATGTTTTATGAAGAGATCGCCGCGTAAAGCGGCTCCTACCAGCGGGGAGCTAGTATGGTAGGAGCGGATTTATTCCGCGATGTTTTATAAAGAGATCGCTGCGTAAAGCGGTTTCTAACTGCGGGATTCTAGCTTGGTTATTCTTACTATCAGGATATTTCAATAAAAAATAGGATTGAGGGTCAAGGAATGAAGGGCGCTTGGAGCGAGTGGAAGGAGGCTATTTTTAAGGCCTGCTTAGTTGTGTTTTCTGTGTTGTTGTTTCTCTTTTTTGATGGCCGTGAGTTTTGGTTTACTCAGATACAGCCTCAGCTAACCAATATGCTAAGCAACCAAAAAACTGAATTAAATAGTGCGCCAGTGGTTTCAGAGCAAAAGTTCAAACAACCAAGTTCAGTTCAGTCAACAAACGGAGATACTTTTGACCATCAAACGAGTTTAAGACAGTTTGGTCGCTGTGTTTCTCAGCAAGCCGAGGGAATCAAATACCGTGTTGAGAATGGCATCTACACTTGGGTTGATGAAAGAGGCATTACGAATTACTCGGATAAAAAACCGAGTTCTGCGGCTAAGCCTTATCAGCCAGAGCGTAATCGTGCTCTTGATTTCTTTGACCTCAATATCTCCGGTCCAAATATCACGGAAAAGTTTAAAAACACCTTGAGCGCTAAACTGAATGCCGTATTTAGAGGGTATACCAGTATTGTTGGCTTGGAGGCGATGCAAAAGGTGACGCTCAGGATCAAGGTGCTACCTAATCGGCACGAATATGAGCGAGTGGTTAAATCCTATGGTGGCAATCCAAAGGGTAATGTTGGTCTCTACTTGGGTAGATACAACCTTGCTTTGGTCGAGCAGAGAAATCATCATGCGACGATGCAAACCGCTGTTCATGAAGCGGTGCACGCTATTAATCAGACTGTGATTGGATATACGCCGCGTTGGTTAAATGAGGGACTTGCAGGCTATTTTCAAACCGTAAAAGTGACGATGCAGATCGGCACTGTTGCACCAAATCAAGCTAGATTACATCGCGGTTATATTAAAGGGCGAGTGTTATCGCCTTATGAGCTCATTAATGCAGAATCCAAATGGAAGTCTTACAATTCTGAGCTGATGTATAAAAGTAGTTGGGCGACCATCCATTTTTTGATGTCTACGACAAACGGTAGACTGAGTTTGAAAAAGTTGATGCTGCAAGAGCAAACTGAGCGATGTCGTGCTTTGAGTAACCGAGAGTCACAAGCTTTGTTACGTGCACATTATCCAAACATAGTTGATAGATTCGCCAGCTTTATACAAAGCCCAGTAGAGCCGCAAAGGTTGTGATCCTGAGTTTGATGTAAAGATCGCCGCGTAAAGCGGCTCCCACCAGCGGGGGCTAGTTTGGTTGGGGCGGATTTATTCCGCGATGTTTTATGTAGAGATCGCCGCATAAAGCGGCTCCCACCAGCGGGGAGCTAGTATGGTAGGGGCGGAATTATTCCGCGATGTTTTATTTAGAGATCGCCGCGTAAAGCGGCTCCTACCAGCAGGGCTAATGTGGTGGGAGTGGATTTATTCCGCGATGTTTTTTTGTTGAGATCGCCAAGTAAAGCGGCTCCTACCAGCAGGTCTAGTGTGGTGAGAGCGGGTTGGCTCCGCGATGCTTTCTGTAAAGATCGCCGCATAAAGCGGCTCCCACCAGCGGGGAGCTAGTGTGGTGGGAGTGGATTTATTCCACGATGTTTGCTGTATGGATCGCCGCGTAAAGCGGCTTCCATCAGCGGGGGGCTAGTTTGGTTGGGGCGGATTTATTCCGCGATGTTTTATGTAGAGATCGCCGCATAAAGCGGCTCCCACTTACTTATCCAATTATTAAAGGAATGTTCTATATGACTCCAAGTGCGTTACGCAAAGCAGTTAATGCCTTTTCTAAGGATACTCAGCATCAACCGGATTATTATTTTGTTGAAGGCTATTTGATTGGCAAAGTTGCTATTAATGATATGGCTGAAATACACGAGTGGTTGCCTGAGCTCTTTGGTGATTACACGGCTATTTACCGTGCTCAGTTAGAGGCCTTAATGGATTTGCATGAGCAGTGCGTTTCAAGCTTGGATGGCAAAACTTATAAGTTGCCAAAAGAGTGTGCGCTCTCTAAGCAAGACTTTGCAGCATCATTAGCAAAGGGGGCTCCATTACCGAGCTTTTGTCTTGGTCTGCTCAAAGCTTTGGATAAAGTATCTTTTGAGAACTTGTCACTAGAGCAGAAAGGTGCGGTAAGTGAATTACAACAACAGCTAACCGGATTTACTAGCTTAGATGCAGCAAAGGCAACGTTTTCACACGCTGAGCCTATGGTGCCTTTTGAGCGGGAGGCTCATGACGTAAAGCGTTATTTGGCTGGCGCGATTATGGAGTTAGGGGATACTTTAATTTGGGATCCTGAGTTAGACAATGAGCTCGGAGCGTTTGAATTTGAAGAAGATTTTGATGAAGAACAGGAAGAAATAAGAAACTCACTGATTGAGAATTTACTCAAATTGACTCACATCGATTCAATCCCTTTACTTGACCAGTTTATTCATAATGAAGAACAAGACTTTATTACGCCTGATTATATTGAGGAAAATCAAGGCAATTTTTGGCTTATTCACGAAACCAGACCTTATATGTTTATTCGTTACCATAAAGCGTGGATTTACTTTTGGGCAGACAGAGTTCAAGAGGCGGTTGATGAACTAGCAGTGCTGCTGCGACTTAATCCAAACGATAATCAGGCCTGTCGATATCTGTATGTGAACGGTTTAGTTATCTTAAAACAGTGGGATAAGCTACAAGCTTGTCTTGATGAATATGAAGAAGAGAGCATTTTTATGCTATCTGCAGAGGTGTTGATGCGCTTTGCACAGGATGGCGAGAGCAAAGCCTCGAATGAGCTAAAAGCGACAATCAAAGGGTACAATAAGCACTTTATCAAGATGCTTACAGGTCAAGAGAAGACCAAACAAAAAGAGATATATGGCTACACATTGGGTTCAAAAGAAGAAGTCTTAAGTTATATAGATTGTGGTGGCAAAAAAGCCTGGTTAAGCGTTGAAGGAAGCCTCTTTTGGCTGCGCAAGAAAAATTAATCGAACTTTATTTCAGGTTTGCTGAGTGAGTCGACAATTTAGAAAAAGGCCCTAAATTGGATAGGGCCTGCTGGTTGGGGGTTGTGTTAAGCTATATGCCTTCAATCATCCACTTCGCGGATAACTGGTCCGGCTCGCCATGGCGATTTAACTCAGGTTGGTTTTGCGCTTGGTTAAACCAAATATATTGCTGCCAAAATTGATTTTTGATATTCCAAACACCACCTTGATAAATCAACGAGTAGAGTGCTTGCTTAGGGGAGTCTACGAGCTTGAGATAACCTGCGCTTTTGCTGCTGTAACTTAAAAACAGTGAAGGGGCCTGAGTGGCTCTAAAATAGTGCTGACCTTCAGTATTGGTTACCTGAATTAAATCGAGAGGCTCATTTGGGCTAAAGCTAATTCGGGTGTCATTGTTTAGGGTCTGTGCTGCTAAATACTGGTTATTTACAGGCGACTTTATCGTGATTTGTGTGCCTGTATCTGCACCTAACTGCGGATATGTCCAGCCGCTTGGTGGCGTTTGCCAGGTTAGAGATTTCCAGCGCCAGTTGTAGGGAATATCTAAGTGTGGATCGTTAAGATCTTCAAAACCAGGTTCGGCTTCGATATTAAAAAGACATTGGTTTCGCTGTGCATCTAGCTGTGCAACACGCTCTGTTTGGCTGGTTGTGCCTACATTTAACTCCGCCATACACGCTTCAAGAGACTTCCCTTTTCCTGACTCATTAGGGGCCAGTACATAAGTATGATCACGTTTATTTTCGTCCTCATACCAAGCCAGCATAGCGGCCTCGTCAAACGACAACCAGTTTTGTACCAATAGCTGTGCTTCTTGCTCGGCTACGCTACGTCTTTGTGCTTTTGGTGTTGCCATTGTGCGAATAAACGCAGCCCAGAGATCTTTACTGGCCTCCAGCGCGACAATCGCGACCGGTTTCATGCTGCTAATACGATAAGACGGCCAGCCAGACTCTAGGCGTGTATTCGCTTGCCAGATCACATCGCCACTGGTGAAGTTGAGCACATCTTTGGTGTCGTGCGAATGCTGCTCGGCACCCTCAGAGCAAAGGTAAGCTTTTACTTGCCAAACCTTTTCGTAGTTATCTTGTGGAAGCCTTACCGTATGCTCTGGACTAAATGAATCTTGAAATAGGTGAACGGCACGGCCAAACAAAAAATAATTATGATCTACTTCCGCAAGGGCGGCGTGGCCACCACCATCCCACACCTTGAGGCGCTTTTCCTCAGCCATAGCCGCATCAATAAAATGTTGAACAAAGCGTTTTTGCGCGCGATAAGCTGCATCTACACCACCTTGGCCTGCAATATCATCATAGCGGCGCATAAAATGATCTAGCTGAATGTCAGCCGGTTCTTGGGAGACTGCGCTAAAGCAGTTTGGGCCGGTTGGATCGGTACTGGCGTTGGTAACGTTAAATCCAGCAATATCAACCCAACGCTCACCGACGATAGCGGAGTTCACACTGTCGTATCTTGGTTCATAGAGCGGGTTGTTGTTTAACTGGGATTGGAGTCGAGTAACTTCATCTTGTGCGGTATGTAGTGTGATGTTCTTTGCCAGACCATAGCGCCAAGCGTGTCTAGGGTCGTTAGGATCTGGTTCGATAATATGTTCGGCATCCAGCACCTCAAGGGCTGCGGTGCGGGTTAACCATTCATGTCCCATGGGCATGATCCCTTGTCCACCAAATTGGGTGAATGCTTGAACAGTACTGCTTAATACAAGTCCGAACGTAATTGTGAGAGGCTTTATTTTCATATCTACTCCTTGAAAACTAAAAGCAAAAATAGCGTTTTTACTCAACTTAGGGGCAAGGATTATAGTTTGTGAAATAAATGTTTCAATTGATTTTTGTTTGTAACGAATAAGTTTTCTTATCAACAGACCTGTTTTTGAAAGTTTGACTCATACATGGTTTGACAAGGGTAAAAATAGTTTTTATTTAATATCAATTAATTATGGGTTTTATGCTGATGCGTTATGTTCTGTTACGAAGTGGAATATGCACATTTTATTGCTGGTACTAAAGTTACTCTACTTAGCTGGGATTCAATTTAAGCGAAAGTTAGCGCATACTTGAGTGCTCTTTGTTAACAGGTGTATTGTTCTTTGGTTGTGTTGAAACCATCTGTTAAATGTTTATGCTTTCGAACTGATGCAAACACGCACAACACAGTGATAACGATTAGCAACTACCGGAAGCAAGTTGCTAATGCTAATTTCAAACCATCTTTTAGAACAAAAAAGATGCTGAGGTACACATGTGATCTACAGCAAACTTAAAATATGTTTGGCATTTTGTCGGGCAAGACAACCTTTGATGGGATCGGTTGAAAACGTTTTAGCCGATATCTCCATAGGCTCCCCTTCATGAAGTACATCACCGCTATAGACTTTAACTCGACAGGTCGTTTTGTTTTGCTCTTCTGAATAAACAAGCTCAACTTTTTTGGCCTTCATGATTAAGTTTTTGTAGGGGTATCCCGCATCAGTAAATACTTTTTCAGTTTGTACCTGCTCGGATGTTGATGCGAGTGCTGCTAGAGGAAATGCAAGAATAATTGCGTATTTCATGATAAAGACTCCTTCCGTCTCTGATTTCACTGCTAAGTATTGTGCGCATTCATAAAACTGACAAACTAGAAATTCTGACCTATAGTTAAGTTTTAATTAAGTAAGATAGCGAATGAAATCACCTCCACTCAAAGGACTTTGGTATTTTAAAACGGCGGCAGAATTAGGTAGTTTTAAGCAGGCGGCGGAAGCCTTATTCGTGACTCAAGCTGCAGTGAGCCAGCAAATAAGAACACTCGAGCAACAGCTTGGTTGCATGTTGTTCGAGCGGCAAACAAGGAAGGTATTGCTAACCCAGCAAGGGCAAGACTTGTTACCTTATTTACACAAGGCTTTTGGGCAAGTTGAAATGGGTCTATCGACGTTAAAATTAGATCCGAATCCAAATACCATTAACCTGTCAGTTTTACCTTCATTTGCTACCTGTTGGCTTCTACCAAGATTGGCGAGCTTTAACAAAGCATTACCAGACTACCAGTTACGTATCGATCCAACCGAACAACTCGCCGATTTTAATCACGACGGTATTGATATTGGGATCCGTTTTGGATTTGGTAATTACCCGGGACTGAAAAGCGAGCTCATCGCTGAGGACGAGTTAGTTCTCGCCTACCGCCCAGGATTAATTGACCCAAATAAACCGTTGCGAGGACAGCTATCAAAACTCAACTTTATCTATGATGAAGGTCGAGATAATGAACGTGCGTGGATAGAGCTTAATAAGCAACTTGATCTGAGTGGTCATACATTCAGTAATCTCAAAATTGATAATGCAGCATTAGTTCAGCAGGCAACAGTAGCAGGGCAAGGATTTTCTTTGTTACGTCGACGTTTAGTGAATCAATCTTTAGAGCTTGGCCAATTAGAAATCTATCCCGACTTTGCATGGTTATGTGAATATCGGTATTACTTGGTTGCACCTGAACGCCATTTTGAGTGGCCTAAATTAAAGGCGTTTCGAGATTGGATAGTGGCTGAGCTTAGTGCATGCTGAGCTATACTATTTAACCTGAGCTTCGGATAATTAATGCCTTTCTAGCAGCCAGTTTTAGCGCTAACTGCGTTGAATTCACTTCCAATAGCCAGCTATTGGTGCATAAATTCGCCTTGTTATCCCTAAAACTGACTGGCTAGATAAGGGTATAATTTAATGTGGTATTAAAAACAATGAGTTAGCTCATTCCTTATCCAAACCTCAGGTTATTTAGCCTTATCTCACGATGTATTTTTGCGCAGAGGGGCCATAAGTAAGCAGTTCGGATCCGAGCTGAGTAATCGAAGGTCAGATACTCGGATCCGGTGGCCTAGTTGTTAGAGGTGCTTTTTAAGAAAGTCGAGATAGGCTTGAGAGGCCTCAATACGGTTTTCCTTTTTTGAGAATCCATGTCCTTCATCTTCAAATAAGACGTATTTGACCGGCACATTGTTTGAGCGAACCGCTTCGACTAACTCATCACTTTCAACTTGCAGTACACGTGGGTCGTTTGCACCTTGCACCACCATTAGTGGTTTAGTGATATTTTTAGCATGGAAAAGCGGTGATATACGATGCAAACGCTCTTTATCGGTAGCTGGATCGCCTAGCTCATCATATAGTGACTTGCGATATGCCTCCCACCAAGCAGGAATAGATTCAAGAGTTCTGACCCAGTTAGTTACACCAAAGATATTTATCCCCAGCTTAAACTCTTCCGGCTCAAACGCCAATGCAGCAGCTGTCATATAGCCACCATAGCTTCCGCCCATGATGCCAATGCGATCAGCATCAACCCAGTCCAGTTGCTGTAGGTATTTTTTACTCCAAACAATATCTTGTAAATCATCTTCACCATGACGTTTGTCGTCTAAGTGAAAGAAGGTTTTACCATAGCCAGAGCTACCTCGGTTGTTTACGGCAAAAATGGCATATCCTTGGTTAACTAAGTGCTGAGTAAGTGCACTATAACCTGTCATGCTTTGGCCTCCAGGACCGCCATGAACAAATACAAGCGCCGGTACCTTATTTGTTGAACTCGCTAGCTTTGGTTTATAAAGTACTCCTGGGATCTCCAAACCATCAAAACTGTTAAAGCGAGCGATGGTGCTTTCGACCAGATGGTCGGTATCGATTTTATCGCTTAAGGTTGAGGTCAGTTGCTTAACTTCGTCACTGCCAACCCGCCATACGTACAGGTTATTTGGCGAAGTATCTGAATTTAAATAAAAAGCCATCAGCTTTTCGTCATCAGAGAAATTAACACTGTTGATGCTACCTGCGGGGAGCTTGGGTAAATTGATATCCTTGCCAGTTTTAAGGTCGGTGATCGTCACTTTGATACTAGAGTCTTCGTTTACACCAACAACGCGGTAACGGTCAGAATCTGAGAAATACAAAAATCGTACATCCCAATTTTTTACGATGTAAGGCGTGTGTTTACCCGTTGCGATTTCATAGCGCCAAGTTTGAGAAAACTCACCATGGGCATCAGTGCTGTAGTATAAATACTTATCGTCCTTAGAAAAGGCTGAAGCGAAAAAGTTTGCTTCGTGCTCCACATTTGAGATCTCAACGAGTGGGGTATCTGGGTTGTGTAAATCGAGTAAGAATAGGTCGCTGTCTTTATTACCTTGGGCATTGACAAGTGCAAGGTAGCGGTCTGTCTCGCTCATTTTTTGGACATTTAAGTTTTTGTCATTTTTATAGATAAGTTCACTTTCGTAAGTGCTGGCATCAAAGCGATATAGATCCATAAAGCGTTCATCGCGCTGGTTACTTAACACGAAAAATGCCTTGTTATCCTCAGAGAAACCGACAAAACCGGCTCTGACCTTTTCTCCCGGTGTGAGATCTTTTACGTTGCCGTTTTGGTCACGGACAAAGAGATGAAATTGTTCATTACCGCCACCGTCTCGAGTGAATAAGATACGGGGATCGTTGGGAAAGTATCCAATTGGATAGGTTGAGTCTGCGGCATCGGTTATTTGTGTTCTTTTGCCTGTTTTAACATCAACTTCATATAGGTTAAATATACCCGACTCATCAGAAGCCACTAAGATTTTCTTTGCATCAGGGCGAAACGCGTTACCCTGAATGTCTGTGGTATCAAAAAATGTTTCTGCTGAATACGTCTTAAAGTCAGAGATAGCTTGAGTAGTTTGCGGTGGATTAACTTGTTGAGTGGTTTGGTTACATGCCGTTAGCGAAGCGATCAACGCACATGCTAGGAGTGATTTTTTAAACATAATTTCCCTACTTTCGTTATTATTATTGGTTTCTAGCATATAGCGATAAAAATCAATGGCAAGCAAATCACTAAGGTTTTGTGTAAACCAATGTAGGATTAGTATGTGATTGACTTTACTGCGGAAAAGTCAATCACATCCCAAGTTTATATTGAAGTGATTATTTTAGGTCAAATCGGTCTGCATTCATTACTTTGGTCCATACCTCAACGAAGTCACGGACAAACTTCTCTTTGCTATCATCTTGTGCGTACACTTCGGCGTAAGCGCGCAAAATAGAATTAGAACCAAAGACGAGATCAACGCGAGTCGCGGTCCATTTTACCGTGTCCGTGTCGCGTGTCTTTATCTCGTATAGGCTCTCTCCACTTGGCTCCCAGCGATATGCCATATCGGTCAAGTTGACGAAAAAGTCATTACTCAAAGTGCCAACATTATCGGTAAATACGCCATGCGATGTTTGCCCGTGATTGGTGCCTAGCACGCGCATTCCGCCGATCAGTACGGTCATTTCCTTGGCTGTGAGGCCCATCAGTTGGGCTCTATCAAGTAGCATTTCTTCTGGTTTTACGCTGTAGTGCTGTTTTTGCCAGTTGCGAAAACCGTCATGTACAGGCTCTAATACATCAAATGACTCAATGTCGGTTTGCTCGTCTGTGGCATCGCCTCGTCCAGCGGCAAAAGGCACTTGGATTGACACACCGGCATTTTTAGCCGCTTGTTCAACAGCAGCACAGCCACCCAATACGATTAAATCAGCCATGCTTACGGTAGGCGTAAAATTACTTTGCACGACTTCTAATGCCGCGAGCACTTTCGCTAGACGTTCTGGTTCATTTCCAGGCCAATCCTTTTGTGGGGTTAGGCGGATCCTCGCACCATTTGCACCCCCTCTATAATCGGAATATCTAAACGTTCTAGCACTATCCCACGCGGTGGCTACTAATTCTGAAAGCGTCACATTGGTTGCTAGAATCTGTTGCTTGAGGGCGCTAATTTCACTGTCGTTTAGGGTGTAGTTAACGCTGGGGACTGGATCTTGCCAAAGCAGGTCTTCATTGGGTACTTCAGGGCCAAGGTAACGACTTTTAGGGCCAAGGTCGCGGTGGGTGAGCTTAAACCAAGCTTTGGCAAAAACATCGTTAAAATAGTCGGGATCGGCGTAGAACCTCTCTGAAATTTTACGATAAGCAGGGTCCATTTTCAGTGCCATATCGGCATCTGTCATCATCGGCATGCAGCGTTTGGATGCATCTTCAGCGTCAATTGGTTTGTCTTCTTCTTTTATATTGATAGGCTGCCATTGCCACGCGCCCGCAGGGCTTTTGGTTTGTTCCCATTCGTACGTGAACAGCAAATAGAAGTAGCCATTGTCCCATTGAGTTGGGTTCGTCGTCCAAGCGCCTTCGATCCCGCTGGTTACTGCATTAGAACCAATGCCACGTGAGCTGTGATTCATCCAGCCAAAACCTTGTTCATGCAAGTCCGCGCCTTCGGGCTCCGGACCTAATTCATCGGCATTGCCATTACCGTGCGCTTTACCCACCGTGTGTCCGCCAGCGGTTAGGGCAACGGTTTCTTCATCGTTCATTGCCATTCGAGCGAAGGTAACACGCATATCTTCAGCTGTTTTTAGCGGATCGGGATTACCATCTACGCCCTCAGGATTAACGTAGATAAGGCCCATCATCACAGCGGCAAGCGGATTTTCTAAATCGCGTTCGCCGCTATAACGACTGTTTTGGTTATTTGAGGGAGCTAGCCACTCTTTTTCGCTTCCCCAATAGGTATCCTTTTCTGGATGCCAGATATCTTCTCGGCCACCGGCAAAGCCAAAGGTTTTGAATCCCATTGACTCATAAGCAACGTTGCCTGCCAGCACGATTAAATCGGCCCACGAAATTTGGTTGCCATACTTTCTTTTGATCGGCCAAAGTAAACGCCGTGCTTTATCTAAGTTTCCGTTGTCCGGCCAACTGTTCAGCGGAGCAAAGCGCTGATTCCCCGTGTTTGCACCACCGCGACCATCTGCAACACGATAACTGCCCGCAGCGTGCCATGCCATTCTGATCATTAATCCTCCATAGTGTCCCCAGTCGGCGGGCCACCATGGCTGAGAGTCTGTCATAAGTTGCTCGAGATCTTTTTTAAGGGCGGGATAATCAAGGCTGTTAAAGGCGCCTTTGTAATCAAAATTGGCATCCATCGGATCGGTTTTCGTATCGTGCTGATGCAATATGTCTAGGTTCAGGCTATTTGGCCACCACTGGTGCTCGCTATGCTCTGACGACGTATTTGCACCATGTGCGAAAGGGCAAATCGATGGTGTGTTTTGCTTCTTATCCATGGGAGATCCTTGTTTGTTCGATGACGGAAGATTGCTAGGGCCTGTTGATCTCTCAAGTTTGTTTTTGCAGCAGTATGATTGATGTGTATATAGGGCAAGTTGTACACCGCGAGCAAAACACGCTCAGAGGAACAAAAATCAAATCGCAAAGACCAATAAACCCTAGATAAAGGTAGTCCCGGTAAGTGCTTTTTACCAGATTTCGGTGACCTTAAAGGCCAATATTGAATACCAAGAAAGTTGTGACATTTGTGACTTTCTGGGAAGTGTTCACGCCAAATCTGACTGATCACATGACTTTTTATTAGGTGCTTGAATATTCAATAAAAGTAAATAAATATTGCGCAAATCGTCTAGAATTGTTTGTTGGAACGTTTTAATTGTGTTATCAGTATAAAAAGGCGCAATAAATAACCTATTTCATTCCCTGTGGTGATAATAAGAAACTTTCTATCGTCAGCGTCTGATTATAATTTGGAACGTTACAAAGGAAACCGTTATGACAATAACAAAACAAAAAACGACTTTGGCGTTGGCAATCGCCAGCTTGTGTGGTTCGGGCGCTATGGTGTGGACGGCCCCAGTGTTTGCCGAAGAAGCAGCGTCGGAACCTGTTGAGAAGATCATGGTGACGGGGTCGCGTATTGCGCGGGCAAACCTGAGTAAACCCGGTGCGGTAACCACAATATCTAGAGCGGATATTGAGCAAACCGGATTTAAAAATATTGGTGATATGCTGCAAAATCTGACGGTGTCAGCCAGTGCTCCTAATGCTTCACAAAATGAAAATACGTCGGGCGTGACAAACTTTGACTTGCGCGGTTTAGGCGCGCAGCGCACATTGGTCTTGCTAAATGGCCGTCGCTTACCAAATGGGGGAAATGGCGCGGATGCTGCAGTTGATCTGAGTGCTATCCCTACTGCGATTATTGAACGTGTTGAAATTTTATTGGACGGTGCTTCTTCTATTTACGGCTCTGATGCGGTGTCTGGTGTTGTAAACATTATTACTCGCCAAACGGGCGATATTTTTGAGGTCAGTGGCTCCATTGGTCAATCCGCTGAAGGCGATGCTGATACGACTTCTTTGGAACTCGTAACAGGCATTGTTGGTGATAAAGGGCGCTTTATGGTGAGTGCCAGCTACGATGAAAAACAAGAAGTGTATGCCGGTGACAGAGATTTTAGTCGTTATGATTTAACCCTTAACCCCGATGGCAGTTACGGTCAAGGCGGTAGCTCCGCAATGCCTTGGAGTAACCTGAAAGTCACGGATGAAAACGGCAAGGAAATATTTGTTACCCGAGGCCCTGAATATGGCGAGTGGCGTGAAACTATCTCCGATGCGTCGCTTGCGCAAAATGACTTATACAATTACCAAGAGCCGAGCTTGCTGCAAACGCCTTTTGAACGCTATAGCATGAGTGCATTTGGCGAGTATGATCTTGGCAATTTGAAGTTTTCGGATGACGTGGTATTCAATTTTGAGGCGCTTTATTCACATCGAAAATCCACAACCAATGGTGCGCCTCAGCCATTAGTTCCAGTTTGGGGTGGGTATTTAGATTTTACTTACTCTCCTGATAACTACTACAACCAGCAATTCGGTCCGAAAGATAAAGATGGTAATCCTTATGCCATCAACGACTGGCGCCGCAGAATGGTAGAAACCAATGGCCGTATGAACCATGTAGAAAACAGCCAATACCGAATTGTGATGGCGCTCTCAGGTGATTTTAATGCAGATTGGAGCTGGGAGCTTGCCTACAATTTTGGTCGCAACTCAAACAAACGACTAAAAACCGGTATATTCAATTGGCCAGCGGCTAAAAATGCGGTTGGTCCTACTCATTTTGATGAGCAAGGCGTGCTGCGCTGTGGTGCTACACCGGATGCGCTAATTGCGGATTGTGTGCCGCTTAATATCTTTGGTCAACCCGGTACCGACTCTGAGATCTCCGAGGACATGCTAAATTATCTCTCTGGTGATTGGCCGGGGATTCAGCAAGGTCATAACCAAATTAAGATCGCCAGCGCGAATGTAAGTGGTGTCGTGGCGAGTTTGCCTGCGGGCGACCTAGGTGTGTCTTTTGGCATAGAAAATCAAAAGGTTGAGGCGCGCAATCAAACAGATGCCGTTTCTATTAATATTTTAGTCACGGATGGGTTAGGTAGACCAACGGGCGGCGAATATTCACTCAATGAAGCATACCTAGAAGCCGTTGTGCCACTATTATCAGACCATGATTGGGCGCAGAGTTTAGAGTTAAACCTCGCGACTCGATATTCAGACTTTGATACGTTTGGCTCGACTACCAATTCAAAAGTGGGCGTATTTTGGGCGTTGAATGAGCAGATGAGTTTCAGAGGGACTTGGTCACAAGCATTTAGAGCGCCTAATGTGGTGGAACTTTATAAAGGAAGGTTACCTGGCTTTGAAAATGGCGACGATCCTTGTGCCGTAGCAAATCCAAACCAAAACTGTGTCAGCACAGGCGTTCCCGCTGATGGTAGTTACCGAGAAACGATCGGGCAGATCAGAACCAATACTGGCGGTAACACAGAACTGGAACCTGAAACCGCGACGAGCAAAACACTTGGGGTGATTTATCAGCCGAGCTGGCTTACTAACGGTTCAATCACCTTAGATTTTTATGACATCCAATTAAAAGATGCCATTGGGAACATTAGCGCGGTGACTAAATTGAGTGAATGTATGAATAATGGTTTGTACTGCGACTCTGTACATCGCGTTCAATCTGGTGAGTTTCAGGGGGTGATCACCGGCGTTGATGTGTTTAATGAAAACCTCAATGCGTTAAATCGTCAAGGGATAGACGCTGAAGTTCGTTTTGACATCGGGCAGTTTTCATTTGGTGATTTGAGTACCGCACTCAACTGGTCATTTGTGAGTAAACATGAAGTTATTGAACCGGGCCTGGCAACCAAAGATCGAGCTGGACAGCGCGTTAATGGCCAAATGGCGGTGCCTGAGCACAGAGTTAACTTTGCACTTAACTGGCAGCATGACGACTTTAGCGCAAGTTGGCAAAGTTACTATATCGATTCGATGTTAGAAGAAGTATCGGTTAAACAAGGCGACCAAATCGTTAACTTTACCAATACCGTTGATAGCACGCTGACACATAATGCTCAAGTCACCTACCATTTAGATTCTGTTGATACTCAAATTACGCTAGGCGTTAACAATCTATTGGATGAAGCGCCGCCTTTTGCGACGGGTAATGGAAATAACGCAGATCCCATTCACTCGTCTTTATATCTAGGCCGTGAGTACTACTTAAGATTTAAGACTGAGTTTTAATTTCACATTGTTTCCCTGTGAGAGTAAGGCAAAGCGGGCTATGTCAGCCCGCTTTTTTATACCAGTTTTTAAGCAGGGAAATGGCTTTAGTAGCGCCACTCTCGCGTCCAACTACCGCAAAGGTTACATCCATATAGGCAAGATAAAATTTTGCTATTTAGTTGTTCTAAATGAGAAATCTTTAACGAAGCTAATATGTGATTTCACCCTTCAAATTGATTAGAGAATTAATTGAATTAGTATTAGTTCGCAGTTTGGGGCGAAGTTTGTTCTGACGAAGCAGCGCTTGTGGCTTGCGCTGCGGCGTTGATCCGTGACACGGTTTTCCAACAAACCAAGGCCATTAGTGCTATCAGTCCAATCACAATCGCGAAGTCTACTTTAGTTTGCAGCGGTAATAAGCTGTATTGATTACCGAAGTAGGCCAAATTCATCACTAAACTTAAGCAATAGCTAATACCACTTAGCCCTAATAACACCTTGCTAAAGGACAAAACATCTTTGGCAAATTGACTACTTATCAGGGAGAAGAAAAAGGCCATATACATAGAGGACTTTACTGTTTCTAATTTGTCGGTATGTGTTACTGGAAGTAAAGTGGTTAATGCAAAGCCAACAGCTACCGCTAAAATTACCCCAATAAAACTGCCACTGGTCAGTCTTTTAACAAACATTAGGCTTTTAGGACTTTGCTTTTTCTGCTTCGCACGCTTGTCAATCCACATTAAATTGCCAGTAACAATTAAGTAGGCGGTTGCAAGTCCAAGGCATAGAAACGCCAGTCGCATGCCATATCCAGCAAAATCACCAAAGTGTAGACTTGCAATGGTAGATAGCCCCGCTCGTACCGCATTATCATAGTTGTTTTCTGTGAGATAAACTTGTGAACTGTCACTTAGCTTATATTGAATTTCTTTAATATTAGAGAAAGCATCATTGCTTTTTGCTGTAAAGCCTACCACTGCATTCTTGTCACCAAAGTGACTAATTTCAACCATAGTGAAGGTTACATCTCCAAGTTTAGCTCGTGCTTGAGCTCTTAGTTGATCGATGCCCTGCATCGGCTGTGCTTCGTTTATTGCCTCAATTTTTGGCTCGTTAAACCCAGCCGCTTGCAGTAATGCAGTTTGGTTACCGCCATAGAGCAGCACGGCGTATGAAATTTGATAAATAATAACGAGGTTGAAAACAAGCCCTGTAAAGGCATACATAATGTGAAAAGGCAGACCTATTGTGCCAATCAAGTTATGAGCATCTAGCCATTTGTCTTTTTTACCTTCGGCGCGATATTGAAAGAAGTTTTTAGCAATTTTGCGCCAATGGATCACAACACCACTTAGTATAGCAACGAAGAAAAATAACGTAATGACACCAACGAAGTAGAGCCCAGGCCTGCCTAACCCCAAATCGAAGTGAAGTTCAAAAAGCAATGTCGAAAACTCAAACTTATCGGCATCAGCAAGTACCTCACCAGATTGCGGTGATATCAACAGATGTTGGTCCTGATGATCCTCCCCGGTGATCGGGTGGGGCTGGTCTAAGTGGGTTGCGAAATATACTTCAATAAACGGGTTATGAGGCGTTGGCTCTCGCATAAAAAAACCATGATCGGTATCAACATCGTATTGTTGTTGGATAGAGTTTATGGCTTTATCATAGGAAATTGTAGTTATTGACTCGTTTGATTGTACAGCCAGAGGTGCACGCTCCCAGCCCCGAATATTATCTCTAAATAAGCTAAGCGAGCCTGTGATAAAAACGATGAATAATACCGTTGAAATAATGAGTCCAATCCAGGCGTGTGCTTCGGTTAATGATTTTAGTGTTTGATTTTTCATTATTTATCTCATTAACAGTAATGCTGTATTTAATAGTAGTGAAGGGATAAAAATGGCAAATAGTGGCTTGCAAGCGGCTTTGGCACTTGGAAATCCGTAGCCCCAAACGATAATGCCCGCCCAAATAGGAAAGGCCAAGATCAGACCCAGCATGAGTTTTGCCGATTCAGAAAATGGTAATAGCAAATTGAGATTTAGCACCAAGGAGATAGACAGCAATAATCCCAACGAAAACCCAAGTAAGGTTTTAGGCCACATAACTTATTCCCCCTACAAATAGAGATAATAAGAAGACCAACGTTGAACTGAGATAGAAGCGTTTAATTGGGTATCCACTTAACAAAGTCACTGAAACTAAGCTAAACATAAAGATAACAAGTGCTGCTAACATTGCAGAGACCAAAGGGTACTGCACAGTTAAAATAACAAGGCCTGATAAATTTAGTAGAATGGCTACAGGGTATGCCGCGAGTTTACTAATAGGTGTAGCCAAAAATCGTTGTTTTGGACTTGCCAGATAGAGCAATACGGCGGCAAACCAAAACGGTATAATTGAGAAAAAGCTCATGATGGTGATAATCATTATTGTTTGCAATTGATTGTAATGATTATAGGGATATTCTTCAAGGCTTGAGTAATAATTGTCTCAAATTAGAGAAGTGAGTGATACGGTATTAGCAGGGTGACACTGCGAAACTGTAGAAATTCACGGTTTATTCCCTGCTATTAAGTATTTCTAGCTAAGTGTAAACGTACCTTGCATAATCGCGAAATGGCCAGGGAAAGAGCAGAAAAACTTATAGCTTTCATCTTTCTTTAGCTGCTCTGTAGAAAAAGTCACTGTGGTTTGTTCGCCACCGCCAATTACCTTAGATACAGCTAAAACGCGGCTATCGTTTGGTTTTACATAGCTGTTATTTGCGCCGGCTGACATACCATCGGTCGCAACGGCTTGAACATCAGCTGCTTTGCTCAACACCCAGTTATGGCCCATGGTTGTTGCCGCCAGTTTCCCTGTATGTTTTAACGTAACTGAAATTTCTTTACAGCTAGATGGTGCACTGAGTGATTTTTTAGAAAACTGCATCATGTCATTAGCTTCGATGCTGAGTTCACATTCATTTGCTAATGCGGCATGAGAAAAAAGAAAGACACCGAGGCTAAGCAATGTGGCAGAAAGAGAGGTTTTCATATTGACTCCTTAATTAAAAATCATTCTTATTATCATCTTTGTAAGGCGGGTTGTAAATGGATATAGATCAATAAAACTGGTCTATGCTTGAGATGACTCTAATTAAAAAGTGATTTCAAAGATGAAAAAATCCTGGCTGCTGCCATTGTTGTTTACTCCACTGTTCGTCAATGCGACAACATCCTCTACCGTCACATTGGCTTCCGACTATTTATTTAACGGCGTAAGTCAAACTAAGGAAGACGAAGCGCTTCAAGTCAGTCTAGATTGGTTTGGAAAAAGTGGTTGGTATGCCGGAGGCTGGGTGTCTAAAGTAGATTTTGGCGATGGTACGGATTTAGAAGGAGATCTGTACGGTGGCTACAAATTTTCGCTAACTGAAAAATTAAAGCTTGATGTTGGCCTCTCGCAATATACCTACCATGGTGATGATGTGAGTTCTGATTACAACTATGCAGAAGCCTTTGCAAAGTTTAATTACGGCCAGACAAATTTAGACTTTTGGTATGCATGGGATTATTTTGGAACAGGGGCTGCTCACGGGATAGTGATGCTCACGCATAGTATCCCAATCACAGAGCGGTGGTCACTGACGCTCGGGGTAGACCATTCAATGAGCTTTGATAGTGATAAATACGAATGGGAGTCGGGTGATGATGACTATACCCACTGGCATCTAACTGGAACTTACTCGATTAGTACTTGGTCTTTTTCATTGGGTTATGAAAGCAATGATATTGATTCCTATGCAGATTCTACATTTGTGGCGTCAATTTCAAAAACATTTAATTTCTAAGTTTACTTTTTATTAACTTTTGTGTTGATTTTAGTTGCAAATTGTACTTTTATATAGCTATATGATTGATGCTCCATAACTTTTTATAGGAGTAAGCAATTGATGAGGTAATAGTGATAAAAGCTATGGAGTCGCAATGATGAAGGATACGATAAAACTAACAGCACTCTCTTTGGCGGTATTTTCTCGGTTTAGCTTTTCAAGTCCGCTTGAATTTGCCGGTGGTGCAGACATGTCTAAGTTAGTCGAGGCAGAGCACATCTTGCCAAATCTCAATGACTACACAACAAACCTTGTGACCGTAAAAGGGGTGGTCACTCATGTTTGCAGAAAATTAGGTTGTTGGATGACGCTGCGAATAGCAAATGGCCTAGATGTAAATATCGAAGTTGAACAAGGTGATATGGTATTTCCACTTGCTGCAATTGGCCGTGAAGCCCATGTGACAGGGCGCTTCGAAGCGCTAAACCAGCGCCCTTTAGTTTGCGTGAGTACAGCAGAGGATGAAACGGCACTCATGCGTTTAGGGTTTAATCCAACGGCCGTAACCATTTCACATTTAGTACAGCAAGTAAAACACAGCTAAGCTCCCAAACGTGGTGACATAGAGGTTTTTAAAGCGAAACGCCAGTATTACCGCGACCGTTGCGGCGACCAAATAGGGATTGCTTGGTGTGATGGCAAGTTGCTTGTCCTGAATAAATACAATGGGTACCCAAATGGCAGTCAGTACGCAAGGGGCGCTAAAACTTAAAAAGCGCTGTAGTTTAGGACCGATAGTAAAAGGCAGTTGTTTTGCCAGAAATAAATATCGAGTTGCAAACGTGACGCAAGCCATGGCCAAAATAGTAGTGATCATACACGCTCCTTTTTACTTTGTAGCACATATCCCACCGACATTCCGAGCAGTGCTGAGGCGATTAAGCCAAATTCAAAATGGATCAGTTTGAACACTAGGATAGTTACGGCCGACGTTAAACAAGCACATAGCACGGGTAATGCGTTAATACTCGGGACCACTAAAGCAATAAATATCGCCGCAATCGCGAAGTCTAAGCCAAGGTTGGTCAAGTCAGGTAAAAACTGACCTGCAACAATACCAATGAGCGTCCACAGATTCCATGCAACATAAAAGCTACCACCTGCGATGAGCGCATACACTAGCCGAAGTTTGCCTTGATAGGCACGATGGTGATGGGAAAATGCAAACAATTCGTCAGTGAGAAAAAACGCAATCGGGCCACGCCATTTAAGGGGCTTATCTATCATTTTGTTGCGGATAGCAAGGCCATAGAGTAAATGTCTCGCGCTAATAATAAAGGTAGTCGCAAGCAAGGTGATAAGCGCCGTGTCTTTGGCAATAAGCTCTATTGCCACTAACTGCGCCGAGCCTGCAAAAACCAGTAACGACATTAACTGTGCCTCGAGCGGTGTAAAGCCGTTTTGTACAGCAAGGGAGCCACACAATATCCCCCAAGGAAGTACGGCGAGATTTAATGGCAACATATCCCAAAAGCCTTTGCATACTGCGACCTTCATATTAACAAGCCTTGCTATATTGACTGGGAGTGATCCCCATATTCTTTTTAAAATGACGGTTGAAGTGGCTTTGGTCATAAAAGCCTACGCTTAATGCTGCATGGGAGACACTTTTGCCATTGCGCAGTAATGCCTTGGCATGATTAAGCCGGTGTTGTATTTGAAAGGCATGGGGAGTGAGGCCAGTGTGGGCCTTAAACACGCGAATAAAGTAAAAGGGACTCATGCCGACAAGGCTCGCTAAGGAGTCGAGTGATACATCTTCAAATAAATTATCCAAAAGAAAATGGCGTGCTGTGGTAATTCGCTGCTTCACCGAAGGGATTTTTCTATCGAATGTGACTTTGCCTTGCTTATTGCTTAGATAAGATAGCAGAGTAATAAGTTGAGACTGCTTTTCAAGTACGCTGGTATCACATTCTAGGACGTTAAAAGTGGTATTCATGAGTGCCGCAAGCGCTCGGTCGTGTACCACTGCATCATGAAAAAAAGGAGCCATTGCCTTGCCATCACCAAGAAGCTGATTAAATAGTTCAGGTGTTGGGTAGAGTGAGCGGTACGAAGACTTATCTTGGGATGCCTTTTTGCAGTCGTGCACCTGCTCTGCATTAATCAAAATGACACTATGCTGACTCGCTAAGTGTTCACCGCCGCTGCGGTAGAATCGTTGCGCACCACTATCCACTAGGGCAAGCGTATAGCCGCTGTGGCTATGTCTACCAAAGTCTTCCTGCTTATCAATGTTGTGTAGTACTTCTAGGCCACCGAGTTCACGGTGAAAACTAAACTTTGAGTGTTGCATAATTCTCTCCCCTATTGATGAAAAGCGTATCTGTCTTCACTCAAAAAGTCTTGTACAAAATTGCACAATCTTTGGTGCGTTATCAGCATAGCTAAACACTGCACTTGGGTGGTGTGACCACGAAGGTATAGCTTAGTAAATTCAATGCTGTGCCGTTTGAGAGGTGAGTGCAATAATCTGAATTTATCCTCGAGTAACACTTCCGTATCGTCAAGGTGGATTAGCCAAGCTGTATTAAGTCAATGTGCTTTCTGATCTGCAAATTGTTTGGAGAATTAAAGCTGTTGGTATTAAAGTGCTGAACTTGACTCGCCGAATTTTATACCGCTTGGCTAATATTTAGTTTAGTGTAATGATGTGAAAAGCATGGTTCATTTTAAGGGTTTATTATTTTGGATAATTATTTACTATTTATAGGTGTTGCATTGGCGACGATTTTACTTCCAGGGCCTGCTGTGATGTTGACTATCAATAATTCGATTCAAAGAGGCTTTACCAAATCCTTAGCTGGTATTTGTGGTGTTGCACTTGGGATTTTGATTGTTGCTGCAATATCTGCGTCAAGTTTAGGTGTTATCTTAGCCAGCTCTGTACTGGCATTTACGGTCGTAAAGTTTATTGGTGCTGCGTATCTTTTCTATTTGGGTTACAAAATGTGGCGAACTAAAGGCGAGAGTAAAATAGGCAAGTCTATTGCTGCAGGTACGATGAAAAAGTGCTTTTTAGAGGGCTTTTTTGTTTCGATCACCAATCCCAAGGCTGCTATCTTCTTTTTGTCTATCTTCCCGCAGTTTATCAATGTTGAGAATGCATTTTTACCGCAGTTTACGGTTTTGATTTTCACTTTTAGCTTGCTGGTATTCATGGTGCATATTTCTTATGCGCTGTTTTCTGGCCTTGCCAAGACTAAGTTATCGTCACCGAAAAGCATGGCGGTGATGAATAAAGTGAGCGGTGGCGTGTTTTTTGGATTTGGCGCTGGTTTAGTTGCTGCCGGTAAGTAATTTATGTGGCTTGAAAATGTAAGCAAACTCCCTTTCTCTCGCACATAGTTAAAGGGAGTAAAGCTTGAATTCTGCATACCTTAGCTCCGAACAGCAGCAGGCTTACAGGTCTTAGTTGGCCTTGATGGACTACTTAGGTCTGAATAAGCGCTTGAAGCACTCATTAAACCAAAACAACCCAAGGTTGTTAATATGCCTATGACGACGTAAATAATGAAATCTATTACCATGATATTGCTCATCTTTAATTCCTCTCCGTTGGTACAATGCGCGTTAAATTCTGTGGGTTTCCACGTGCGATTCGACTACGCGGAAACTCTGGGGGACCTCAAACTGAGGCATTAAGTTAAAAACAATCGCTGGATATTTAAACTTTCTGTTTTTAGACGCGCTTGTGGGACTTAAACAAGTGATATAAAGTGGATCACCGTCCAAATTAAAATGAAAGTTGCTGCTGCAATCTGACGATTGAGAATGCGGCCCTCTTGGAGTGCTCTGCGATACCAGGTTTTGCAATTCTTGTAGTTTACGCCACACAGACTTATTAAAGTCACTGTCATCCAAGTGTCGGCTCTGCTCAAAAACCGCAACAAACGCGGCACTTTTCATGTTGTCAAAATCTACCTTTTCGACAAAAGAATAAAGGCTCGTTATTAAACTAAAGTTGTTATGTCTAGAGGTAAGATCGCCAAAGCCTAAAACTTCAACATTGTTAAATGCTAATTCGGCCTTATTGCCACCACAAATGCAAGGAAATTGCTGTTTGTTCACAAAGTCAATAAAACTATCTTGCAGCTCGGATTGTGGTGTCATGTTTTATACTCCTTACATTACTCATATTGTTGCGCTAGTAGATTTTGGTGTGTCCCAATGCTGAGTTGCGAACTCACCAGTATTGTTTACCTACACTAAGTAAGCAAAGCTTGGGCCATCATATTAAGTTTGTAATGTTTTGATTTTAAGTTGGTTTTTTGTTTTTTGCGTTTTCACAAGTAATTTTTTCACGTTTTATTCTGGTAAGAAGTACAGGGTTGTAAAAATTGGTAACGGTGGGCTTTTCTCAGGTGTTAGGTTTATAAGGTTTTGTGTCATTGTCCAAGTAAAGGTAAGTGCTTGAGGTTTTTATAGTTCATAGCAATGGCGATACAGCGGTAAAGTACCTCTGTTGGTATCTCTTCTTCTAACTTGAGTACAATTGCTCGATTTCCTTCAAACTGTAAATCGTCGGGAAATAGTACTCTAAATGTATCTATTAGTTTCGTTTGGCAGTGAAAATAAAGGTGAAAATTGGTAGGCGTTTTGGCTTTCCACGCCATACGAAAAGGACTTCCCGATTTAACACTAAAGCTTAATTCTCCCCATTTTATTGCTTCAATCACTTCTCCAAAGTTTTGCTCACTGGCAACTCGAATAACAAGTCTACGCAATACTCTGATTTTTTCTTGTGCAGCGGCAGGGTAGATACTGAGCACTTGTTCGGTAGTGTTTGCCATTTTGACACTTCCTTGATAAATAATGTATTTCCACTCTTGTAATACAGTATTAAATTGAGTAAAGAAGGGCAAGCTTGTAGAGACAAACTCTAATTTAAGGCACTATTGTGCACCAAAGAGAAAATAAGCCTCTATGTCTGGAATTACGACATGAAACGCCTCGGTTACGCTTGGGCCTGTTGACCTTTTCTGTTTGATTTTTGTGCTCTTGAGTGGGCTTTGGTCGAGGCGTTCGACTTACCGCCTAATTCTTAATGGCAAAAGGGCAATGTAATACCAATTGAATTAATTCTCTAATCAATTTGAAGGGTGAAATAGCATATTAGCTTCGTTAAAAATTTCTCATTTAGAACAACTAAATAGCAAAATTTTTGCCTTGCCTATATGGATATAGGTACCTTAGCGGTAGCAGGACGCGAGAGCGGTGCTACTAAAGCTATTTCCCCGCTTCAAGATAGATCAGTTACGTAATACAACTGGTATAACAAGCGCTAGTCCTCGAGCTGCAATACAGCACAAAAAATGGAATAACCTCTAAAATTCTCTAGTTAGATTAGGATGTAGTTTAAAATGAACTTAAAAAACGTTCAGTTAGCTCGCCCTTTTCCTGCTCGGTCAACTATATTAATGTAATTTTTTTGTAAGCAGTTATTCATGTTTGGGATTTATCATCTTTCTTGGACTAGTCCAAAAAATTACATTTAAAGGAAAGATAATGAAATTACCCGTGCTTAGCTGTGCATTACTTGCACTTTCATTTACTGCAAGTGTTGATGCACTTGAAAACAAAGTATTGCTTATTGGTATCGATGGCCTGCAATATGAAAAAATTGGTGCCAATAATACGCCAAACTTTGATCGCTTATATCTGACTCAAGCTTACACTGGCGGGATCGCAAAAACACAAACACAGCAAAAAACCAAAAGTGGCCCAGGCTGGGCGACAATTTTAACTGGGGTTTGGGTGAATAAGCATCAAGTGCCGAGCAACGGCTCAGGCCTAGCAAACAAAGCCTATCCCAGCCTTTATCGTTACATCGCAGAACATGATGCTAACGCCGATATCTCAAGTTTTAGCACTTGGGGACCCATTCATACGCAATTCTTCAGTGATGATGTTGCCTTGATGGACAGGAGATCGGAGGGAGGCAGCGACGACGATAATTTAAATAAAGCGCTGGCTACCTTAAACAGCGGCTCACCAGATTTTGTCTTTTTACATTTAGATGAACCGGACGCTGTGGGCCACAGCTTATGCTTTGGTTCTGCCTACAATAAATCGGTAGAAGATGCGGACAAGCGACTGGGTAAACTGCTTGATGCGGTTGAAGCAAGAGAACAAAGCGGTGAAAACTGGTTGGTGATGGTCACCACCGATCATGGCCGTACACCGGTTGTTGGCTGTCATCATGGCGAGCAAACCGAGCCGGAAAAAACCATCTTTATTGCCACCAACAAAGTGTTGAATAAAGAATTTAGCTCAAAAGATGTTAATCCTGCAAATACTGACTTCTCTGGTTTATATGGCTATCCAGCACAAACAGCGATTGTACCGACGATTTTATCTTACATGGGCATTGAAACAAATGTGCAAGCGGGTTTTGAAAGCACGCCGATGCACGGTGACTTAGGAATTCGTAAACTCAATTATGCCAATAAACTATTTACGTGGCTAAATGGTGCAAATGCGCAAACGCGTATTTATCGAAATAATCAATTGATTGAGACATTGCCTGCAGGTGTTGCCCAGTGGCAAGATCCGCAGCCCGTATCTGGCACCAATAACTATAGCTTTGAGCAACAGGGTGTGCATGTTGGTTATCGAGTTACCGAGTTGAAACTCAGCGCGGCGCATCAGTGGCATAATACTAAAAGCTACTTTTTCTCTGAAGATGCGCGCTACTGGCGTTACAATACTGTGCTTGATAAAACGGATGATGGTTATCCGGTATCGGTGACTAATGGCAACTGGCCGGGACTTGGCGATTATGCAGAACAAATTCGTGCGAGTTTTTATAAGGACAGTGATACGGTGTACTACTTCCTATCGGATGGTCAATACCTGAGCTATGACGTACAGAGTGATAAGGTACGAGCAGGTTATCCAAAAATAATTGATAACAATACTTGGCCGGGGCTTGCCGCCTACGCAAATAAAATAACCGCAACCCTTCGTTGGACGTCCGATAAGGTGTATTTCTTCCTAGATGATGGTCAATATTTACGCTATGACTTGGGAGATGACCGAGTGGACAGTGGGTATCCCAAAGCTATCAACGATAATACTTGGCCGGGACTTGGTGGCTACGCAACGAAGATAAGTGCAGCATTAAAGTGGAACGACACGCGTGCTTATTTCTTCTTAGATGATGGCCGCTATCTAAGATATAGCATTACTTTTGACAAAGTGGATGCGGGTTATCCTAAAGCCATTGATAATGGCACTTGGCCTGGATTGCAATAAACCCAGCGAAAGTAACGGATCTTGAAGGGAGTGAACAACTCCCTTTTTCATCTGGTTTTATACTTCAATGCGCGTTTTTCAGTTATGCTGTGTGCTCCTCTTTTGACAAGGATAAGATTGATGGATTTTAGATCTGATACGGTTACGCAACCGACCCCCGCCATGAAACAAAGCATGTTTGACGCGCCGCTTGGTGACGACGTTTATGGTGATGACCCAACAGTAAATGCACTTGAACAGTTTGCTGCTGAGCGTCATGGTTTTGAGGCAGCGCTGTTTACCAGCTCTGGCACGCAAGCAAACCTACTTGCACTGATGAGCCATTGTGAAAGAGGGGATGAATATCTGTGCGGGCAACAGGCGCATAATTATAAATTTGAGGCGGGTGGAGCGGCTGTGCTTGGCTCTATTCAGCCGCAACCATTGGAAAACGAGTCAGATGGCAGTATTTGCTTAGAAAGAATTAAGCAAGCGATTAAACCTGACGATTTTCATTTTGCGAAAACTAAGCTGCTTAGTTTAGAAAACACCATTGGTGGCAAGGTATTAAGTCTAGAATATATCGCACAAGCTAGAGCGCTGTGTGACGAGCGTGGCTTAAAGCTCCATCTTGACGGTGCAAGAGTCTATAACGCCGCGGTCGCGTTAAAGGTTGATATCACAGAAATCGTAAAGCACTTTGATTCATTTACTATTTGCTTATCTAAAGGACTTGGCGCGCCGATTGGCTCTTTATTGCTTGGTGATAAAGCATTGATAGAAAAGGCGAGAAGGCTTAGGAAAATGCTTGGTGGCGGTATGCGTCAGGCGGGCATGCTCGCGGCGGCTGGTCTTTATGCTTTGCAACATAATGTAGAGCGTCTCGAGGAAGATCATCAAAACGCGCAATATTTAGCTGATAAACTTGAGCAACTGCCTGGGTTTAAGCCCTGCAAGCACTTAGTACAGACAAATATTATCTTCGCTAAAGTGGAAGCCGGCATTGATCTTTTTGCGATAGCAAAGCAGTTAAAGACAAAGGGCATTAACATCACTCCTGGATATCAAGGCATGCGATTTGTGACGCATATGGGAGTGAGCCGCGCCGATGTGGACGAGCTAATTACCGAGCTCACTATTTTATTAACTTGATCATATCCATTTTACTTAAAACATGAAAAGTGCAATGGAAAGTCTAAGTGTATATTTAATAAGTACTTTTAAACATCAAGGTAGGTTATCTAATTAGGCAATTGGTATGACAATTTCTTACATCTTCTGTGTTTTATTTAGGAACGATTACTGCTACCTTTGTAAGATTGATAATAAAAGGAAAGATAAATGTTTTCATTTTTAACGAGGGCGGCATTTGGCTTGTCAGCTCTGGTAGCCAGCACTACCACTATCGCTAATTCAGTAGATTTTTCTGTTGGTACTGGGTACCCATTTTTTGGTCAAGTCGAACTCTCTCTTCCACAAACCGATAGTAATAGTCGGTGGTATGGAAATTATCTTATCGGTTTGGATGACGGGTTTTCTATAGGCTATGAGAGAGCTGTGTCTGACAATAACAAACATGCGGTTGGTATAGTGTTGGGGGCTTTGGGAGCAAGAGATGCGGGCCCTACATGTGAAGACGATGATGATATTACATGTGGTATTTTTGAGCCAATTATTGATTTATTTGATGAAGAAACCACCAATGGCGCAGGTTTAAGTTATAGCTATCACTTCTCGGGTATAAATCAGTCTGGGTGGAGTATTAAGCTGGTTGGCGGTTATGGTGAAAGCAGCGATTATCATAAAAAGCGTGTTGATGGTAGCTTAATTGTTAGTTATCAGTTTTAAATAATCGCCCTACAACCGTTGGTACCGGTTCTAGGGCGATTCCATTTCTGTAGTCTAGTCGTTAAAACTTGTACTTCACGTTAGCACTAATGGTTCTGCGCTGTCCGTAGAAGCAGTCTCCGCGGTACAAACAGCTGGTGATAACCGTTTTATCGCTGACATTATCAACTTGCAAACTGAATTGATATTGTTCAATGTCATACCCAATCATCATATCGATAAGCGTAAAGTTGTCGGTCACTAATTGCTGATGTAGTGTTTGGCCGTTTAGTTCAACTGTACGACTGCCATCGTAGGTTTCTCCCACATGTCTGATACCGGCTCCAAACTTAAGCCCCGGAAGCCATTCTTCCGCGCGGTACGTTGCCCAAATGGAAGCTAAGTGCTTAGGTGTTGCTGAGAGCTGAGCATCATCTGTGATTAACGTAACTAAATCTTGTGCCACAAAGAGTTCAGTAGGAGACAGCGGAGAAACGTCTTGTTCCGTATCTAAATAAGAGTAAGCGGCATAAATATCAAGGTACTGCCATTCGAGTTGGGCTTCAAGCTCGAGTCCTTTTACCGCGATTTCGCCATCTTGTACTTCAAACTCAGGGGAAACTTTTCGTATTTGATTTTTGTCTTTAATTTCAAATATAGAGGCTGTGATAAGGTGCTCTGTACCCTTTGGCTGATATTTTAATCCAAGCTCAACTTGTTCACCCTCCAGCGGTGTATATGCGCCACCTTGTGGTTTCTGTCCAAATACGGCTTTAAATGATTCTGAATAGCTAGCATAGGGCGCTACACCATTTTTAAATTGGTAAAGCACACCAATCCGACCCGTTGTGGCATTCTGACTATTCTTGATTGCACCTGCTGTTTGCAGTTGATTTGAAAGGTCATCATAGCGAAGTGCGGCATTAAGTACCCAGCTATTTACTTCTGCAGTGACTTGCGCATAAGCACCGAGCTGTTTGTTGTTGAGCGTATTCTCAGGGTTATTGACAACCGCAGTTGGTAACTCAGTGCTTTGTCCATACACTGGATTATATAAGTCTAATGGTGCTGCAACACCACGGCCGCGATCAGAGTCTGTATCCGCATTTTGGTAATCTACACCCGACACCATAGTTAATTTCACCGCATCCAGTTCCAAATACTTATGGATTTGCAGATCCATCGTCACACTACGTGCACTTGAATCGGTAAGGCTGGCGATACGCTTAATAGTGCGTTTGTCCGCTTCAAATTTTGGTGGCCAAGAATAAATGGTACGGTATTCGGATGAACTATCACTGTAGCGACCGGAGAATTTAATATGCGTGTCTAAATCAAAGCTGTGCTCAACGATTGCGGTGATCGCTTGTTGCTCAGTATCATATTTATCCCAGCCTGGCTCGCTGACGAAACGTTCACTTGGGATCTTGCCATATTTTGCAGGTAGAATAGTGCCTTCATGCGGGAAGAATTGCGTTGAAGAGCCAGATTCATTTCTTTGAAGGTTGGCAAGCAAGGTAATTTTAGTTTCATCTGAAGCAAGCCAGCTAAAGCTTGGCGCAAGCATCAAGGTGTCGTCATCAACATAATCGGTCTGTGTGCCGCTGTCTCGATACATGGCGACAGCACGTGCTTGATACTCTTCGTGCTTACCAAATATGGTGTTGTAATCAAGTGCTAGTTGCTTACGGTCGTAGTTGCCCACTTGCGCCCAGATCTCACCCTCAGTTTCTGCTTTTGGTAATTTTGATACCGCGTTGATGATACCACCGGTAGACCCTTGCCCGTAAAGCACAGACGAAGGGCCTTTTAAGATCTCGACACTTTCAAGCGCATAAGGGTTAGTACGCGTGTTGTTGTAATTACCAAACAACTTTTGCAGGCCGTCAACATAGAGTAGGGGATCAACGCCACGAATTTTAGACCAATCGCCTCGAGTATCAACACCGTATGGCCCATTATAAACACCTGCAACATACCCAATTGCATCTTGCAGTGTTTCTGCACCTAAATCAGAAATACGTTGAGCCGTTAATACAGACACCGAAACAGGCGTTTTGACGATAGGTACTGCCGTTTTTGATGCAGTAGCGCTAACGTATGAAATCAGACCCCTCGGACTAACTTCGATGATTTCAATGTCATCTTTATCTTGTTTTGTTTGTTCTTGTGCTATCGCAGAGCAAGATAATGCCAGTGCAATGCTGGTAATTAAGGTTGGATATTTGTATTTAAGTGAGCGCATTATTAATCCCTATGATCAAAGTTCGCGCAAATGATATTGTAGATGAGAGTGATTATCAATAGTATTATTTTGTAATTTGCAAATATTATAATAAACTATTTAACTTGAGTTTTGGATAAGGAATGTTCTAGCTCATTGTTGTTAAAGTACAACTTGATACATCTCCCTGTCTAGCCTAAGCGTTTAAGGAAAATACGACTTCCATGCCCAGAGGCCGCTCAGGTACCTACTTTCTACAGGCAGCGCCAATTGGACTGCCAATAGCTGGCTATCGAAGGAGAATTAAGTGTTGATAGCATTGAAGTGGACTGTTAGTAAGACATTAATTATCCGCAGTTCAGATTGCTTAAGTTTCCAGATTTACTATGTATTTTAGAGTCTGTTTATCTTTCAAGTTTGTTTTTGCGCCAGTTTAATTGGTACTTATACGAGGCAGAGACTGCCTAGCATAAATATTCTATGTGAGTCAGGGGCTAAAGACTTTGCGCTCTTGCTGCGTACTCTTACCCACCTCCATGTGGGGCAACACACAAAGAAATGCTATTCAATGGGTCCACCTCGGTGGCTTTTGTCCATTATCGCTCAACTTTTGCTTAGATCACTTGGCGTAAAATTGAGGGGGCGATCAAAACACACCCAAGATAACAAAAATCAATCAGCAAGGAATAACAGGACCTAATCTTTATGTCCTATACCTGAGCGCCGTTCAGAAGCGCAGCGCTTTGAGCAGTACTTAACGTTACCCCACTCTCTTTGCCATTTTTTCCGCCAATAAAACGGACGTTCGCAAATAGGGCATATTTTATATTGTAGGTTTGGTTTTTTGTGAGCCATTGTAGGTTTATACCAACTTCACTAATACATGTTCAATTTGAAAGAGCAAATTCCGACTTGCCGACATGGATGTCGGTAACCTTGGTGATAGTAGGGGGCGGAAGTGGAGTTATCGACTAAATTTTCTCACTTCAACACAGGTTACTTCAACACAAGCAAATTGGCGTTAGTCATTTCTGGTATCCATACGGTGGCGGGGAAAGTCGAGATCAGAAAAGCCCCCGTAGCAAGCACGATAGGGGCTTTAGAAAGGAAACAGGGCGAGTTATGCAGAAGGAATGAGTGCATACCCCCCTTTTAAATGTCCGATATTATTAAAGCCGAGTCTAGCCAATGCTTGTGCGGCGACTTGTGAGCGGCTGCCACTGCGGCACACCAACACCAATTTTTTCGTTTTGTCTTGGTTATGTTTGCAAATAAAGTCTGTAAGACGGGTGAGTGGCACATTGTGATCAAACGCGCTGTTGTGATTTAAGGCATATTCGTGCGGTTCACGTATGTCAATTAACAACAGCTCTTCGTTGTTGGCAATATGTGTGTTGAGCTCTGTTGTAGTGTACTCGTGTAGCTCAAATTGATTTTTGTTGCAAATAGTTGCACCACACATGATCTCACTACCTGCCTCATCAACAATATTATTATCTATTTGTACCTTTTTCTCGACAAATTCATCAACCGTAATGTCATGGTAAAGGACATTATTTAGGAGCAAATTGCGATTGCACTCTGCCGCTAGAGTAGTTGCAAATTCATTGTTGTAGTCGTGGCTTGGACATAACAAAGTATCTGTATCGATAAGTTGAGCAAGTGATTGAATGCTATGCAGCATCGCTTTCGATGAGCTGGTGGAGAAGTTAGTTCTCCCAAGCGCTCCCATCAGGATCAGATCGCCACAAAAAACATATCTGATGCTGTACTCACCCTGTAGTTGCTCCAATAGTATAAAGGTGACGCTATCGTCTGTATGTCCTGGAGTGGCTAATTTTGCAAGACGATAGTGACCAATTGCTAGCGCTTCGAGTGACTGGCCTTTAAATTCAATCTGTGAGGCTTGAGTTGGCCAACCCAAATGATCGCATGTTTGCTTTGGTAAACTGAGTGCAGCTCGACTCGATTTGTGATCGGCGTGCCCATGAGTATCGAGCGCGGCGAGCAATGTCAGCTGCTGGCATTCCAATATCGTATTAAGGCGCTCGACCAATTCAGGAAGAGGATCGATAATAATCGCTGTTTTTGACTGCTTATCTGCGAACAGCCAACAGCATGCACCACCCACTTTGAATTGTACTAGACCGTCAAGTGCTTCTTTATTGTTAATACCGTTATCTGCTTGCATAAGACAGCTGTGACCGAGTGCCTGAGCACAATGGAGAATGCGCTCGCACGCCGCGTCTATTTCGGTTTGGGTTGTGGCTGGACCAAAAGACAGTCGAATAGCCGATTCGCTTTGCCAAGCTGGGAGCCCCATGGCATCAAGTACAAAACTGCGTGTTACCTTTGAGCTACACGCTGAGCCTGAGCTGACTCGGATGTTTGCAGCATCAAATAAATCCATGATTTCTTTTGAACTGAATCCCGGAATTGCAAAGTTTAGTGTAGTTGGAACGCTATTACTGAATTGATTATTAAATACAATAGTCGGGAACGCATCTTTGAGTGTTTGTGCCAGTTGATTTCTAAAATCGTGTAATTTATCCACGTTTGCAAATCGACTGTCATTTTCTTTTAGCAGTTCATCAAAGATAACATTCAGTGCGGCAAGGCCTGGCAAGTTTTCTGTTCCTGAGCGTAAACCGCTCTCTTGACCACCACCCGCAATAAACGGTGTAAACGGTGCAGTTTCTCGAATATAGACAAAACCTATGCCTTTTGGTGCATAGAGTTTATGACCACTAAAAGGTGCATAGTCAATTGTCGTTCTCGCTAGGTTTAGGTTGCGTTTACCTAGTGCTTGTACACAGTCAACCATCCAAAAAATATCTGAATTGTATTTTCTTATTACTTCTTCTAGTTTGTTCAAGTCTTGATATACGCCGGTCTCATTATTAACGGCCATAGTACAAATCATTAGCGCATTAGGTACTTCATCTGCAATATATGCCAAATCTAGGTTACCAGCACCATCAACCGGAATGGCTTTAACATCGGCATTAATTTCTAGAATTTGATTCCAATGTTTGAGTGATTCAGGTACCGCTTTGTGTTCCGTGGCACCATAAAGTAGTGTATATTTTTTGTGTGGTTGTATCTTATTTTTCGCGGCACACAAAGCTGATAATATACCAGTCTGAATACCTTCGGTCGCACCACTGGTAAAGATCACTCGACCATGACCAGAACCTAAAACAGCACGTGCTTTTTGACGAGTATGCTCCATCAGTTGCTTTGCTTGTAAGCCCGTAATATGGCTGCTGCTAGGATTGCCAAACATGGTTTTCATGGTAACCAATGCTGCGTCTGCTGCTTGCTCTAATACAGGGGTTGTTGCATTAGCATCTAGATATATTTGAGGTAACACCGATTCTACTGTCATGACTGAGCCTTTAGGTATAAGCAAATTACCGATATAACAAAAAGTAATAAGTAATTATTTATAGTTATAATAAGGGAGATAGGCGTATGTTTCAACTATTGTGGGTGTGTTTCTCGCAACCGGATTTCGCTCTCGATTGCAATAATAATTTTAAGCGTGTAATCATTTCGTTCTATTGCATCCGCGCAAGTCTTAAATGGGCGAGATGAATAGGTTGTGTATGATAGCGATGCTCGACTTACAGCTCAGTAATCCACGTAAACGATACGCAACAACGAAACAAATCAAACTGCTGTAAAAGCAGACCTGAAAGCTCTGTTGACCCTAAAAAACACCATCTTATTACACTTCGTTATCATGTTTGAGTTTATTGCAAAAATCGTTACAAATATAAAATGTAAATGATAGTTGTTATCATTACTATTGTTTTGCTAAACTTCGCCCCCTCTCTGATAAATTATTTTCTGAAATAGGTATTTGGCTTATTTCACCACTATCCAATTGCGTAGTTTGGAGTTAAAAATGCAATACTCTCGCTCTTCTGTTCTTTCCGCTTCTTGTATTGCGGTTAAGATAGCTTTACTAGGTGCAAGCACAACCGCTTCCGCTTCAGATGATATAGAAAAAATCAGTGTTTATGGCAAACATAATAACATTATTCTGCAATCTGGTACTGCAACCAAGTCTAATATGGATCTTATGCAAACGCCTGCGGCGGTTGTTGTTGTTGACAAAGAGCTACTAGATTCGCAAAGCGCAGCGACTTTGCAAGAAGCATTACGCAACGTAAGTGGTTTGTCTCAGGCTGGTAATAACTACGGCATTGGTGATTCACTAATGGTCCGTGGTTTAGGTGTGAACTATACCTACGATGGTATGTATGGTGGTGCTGATTTAGGGAACAGCTTCAACCCAACACGCTCCTTAACCAACATCGAAAGTATTGAAGTGTTAAAAGGCCCTGCTACAGGCCTTTATGGCATTGGTGCAGCGGGTGGGGTAGTTAACCTAGTCGAGAAAAAGCCTCAATTTGAACAAGCACTTGCAATTAACGGTAAAGTGGGCGCGTGGAATACTTATGGCTTGGGCGTTGATTTTACAGATGCAATTACTGATAAGCTTGCCTACCGTGTTGTTGCAAACCATGAGCGTAGCGACGGCTATCGAGATCTAGAATCAAATAGAGACGAAATCTATGCAAGCTTACGTTTCGACCCAAGCAGCGAGCACTCATTTTTACTTTCAACAGCTTATATTGATGACTCACAACAAGTAGATTCAATCGGCGATCCGGTACGGATTATTAACTGGGATAGTATCGACGCAGAGCCCGGGTTAGTTACTGCTGACCTTTTACCTAACGACTCTAACTATATAGTAAAAGATGAAAAGTGGCTTGGTCAGCAGCTTACAGATGAGCAGCGTGCTCAATTAGCGGCTTCCATTTTAGCGTCAGACGGTCTAAAACCGTTTGACTTGGGTGATGGCAACCTAATTTCACCACTTTCACGCCCAAATGAGGGCGAAGAGTTTCGTATTAAATTACGTCATGACTGGTATCTAAATCGCAACTCAAAGCTGACTCAACAACTGTTATGGCGTAGTTACGATTCGGATTTTGTTCGCCAAACAGGTGCTTATAATTATGTTTATTGGGAGCGTAGAACAAAGTACAAAGGTGAGTTTTACGATGTGATCAATGGTATACCAAGAGCGCCTTTGGTTGTTAACGGTGAGTTATACCCGTATGCGGCTCGCCGTCAAGAATATCGTCGCCAAGTTGCCAGTGAAAAAACCTGGCAGTACTTTGCCGATTTGCAGTTAACTTGGGATATGGGTTCTTTGAGCGGAGAGCACTTAGTCAGTGTTAACTATGAAAATCGCGATATGCGTTTAAAGAGTTGGTCTGCCTATGATGCCGATGGCAATGGTTCTGTGCCTTACATTTTAGATATTCGCAATCCTAACTGGCCAACGGGTGATTTCGAAGATTACGACCCATCGTTGCGAACTAATTATGACAAAACGCTTACAGCTTATGGCATTAGTGCACAAGAAGTGCTCTATATCACTGATGCACTAACTGCTCGTGCTGGTCTTGCATATACTAGCGTTGAACAAAAGTATCAGCATTTGGGAAGTGAAGTACTCGCCGCAGTAGGTAAAGAGTTGGATACTGACGATGCAGGTATGACTTACAATGTGGGGGTAAACTATCAAGTGACTCCTCAGCTGTCTGCTTTTGTAAACATGGCAAAAGGTCGTACAGCATACAGTGTACTGGGTAGCCTAGAAAATGAAGCTAATGCAAACCGTAAAAATCGACCTGACTCGGAATCTGAAACGTTAGATATTGGTGTGCGTTTTACTGCCTTTGACGAAGACTTATTAGGGTCATTAGTGTGGTTTGAAACAAAACGTACAAATCTCATGTATAAAAACCCTGAGTACAATGATCAGCCTGGAGAAGACTACAATGTGAGTGTTCCACACTATTTCTTTGATGATGAAGATGAGTCAAAAGGTGTAGAGCTGGACTTAAATTTAGCATTGAACGACCAAATCAGTGTGAACATGAATGCAACCTATCAAGATGCTGTTGAGATCCGTTCAAACGAGCGCTCAGGTCAAATGAAAGGGGTACCAAAAAAGTTTGCCAGCACATGGGTGAAGTATACTCAACCTATGGAATGGTTTGGTGGTGCATTAGAGTATAGTCTTGGCATTAACTATGAGAGTGAAAGAACAATTAACTCTGTGTCTTTCGGTCTCCCAACAGCGACGATTGATGGTTATACCCGCTGGGACGCAGCAATTAAGTTCGATGCCGAGCAGTTCGACATTCAGCTAAACTTAGAAAACTTAACTGATGAGCGTTATTACAGTAAAGCATTGTTCTTAGGTGGTATGCCGGGTAATGAGCGTAACGCTAAGTTGAGCTTTAACTATAAGTTCTAATCGGTTCGAAAAGAAAAGGAGGGAAGTCCCTCCTTTTTCTTTCTAAGCAGTCGATGCTTAGTCACGTTTAGATTAGTTAACCCTTAACGGGATAAAAAATCAGTTATTTAATGTAACAAGTGATACGAGTGAGAAGCTCGTGTGGTGGTGTCTCCCTGACATCATTTAAGTACTCTTCGATAACGGGTACATCTGCAGGCTCAAACTCGCTGTTGGGTAACCATTGTCCAAACAGATATTCATACGGTGTTTCTAAAGAGGCGTAGTCTCCTTGGTAGAGTAGGTTCGCCGTTTTGCCTTGTGGAATGGTGAATTCACAAAACCCCTCTGGTAGGGAGGCTGTTGTCTTTGGCACTAAAATTGTCGCCATTGATTTCAGTTTATTTTCCTCGACAGTTTTTGGGTCGTCAAAATACACACCAAAGAAACGCGTTTCTGCATCTAATAAACCTTGTTGTTGCGCCAGTAAGTTTAACTTTTCAAATGCCTGGCCAATTTGCATGTAATCGCCATGATGCTCAAGTCCGATCAACGTCATTTGCTCATTACTGCTGATTTCTACATTAAACATATTCGAATCCTCATCTGCCTTAATAATATAAAATTCGGCTGCATAGTCCTTTAACTTGGTCTGTTCACGTTGACGAAACAGACTAGGTGGTTGCTTGTATCGTTGGGAAAATGCTCGGCTAAATGCTTCAATACTTGCGTAGCCCGCTTGCTCAGCCACCTTTGCAATAGAGTCTTGAGTGCGAATTAACATGCCTGCGGCAACGTGTAGTCGCATTCTTCTCACGGTTGCATTGATGGTTTCCCCAGCGATTGAGCGATAAACACGGTGAAAGTGATAGGTCGACATATGGCATTGATCAGCAAGCGTGATAACATCAAGATCGCGATTAATATTGTTATAGATATAATCAATAACGTGATTTAAGCGAGTAGTGTAATGGCTTAAGGTCGTTGCTTTTCTAGTCATCGTTCACTTCATTGTTGGTTTATGCGGCCATGTGTGCCAATTTGTCTTAATACAGGGTCAAATTGAAGGAGCAAATCTGCCTCTCACTACTCTAAAAAATTTCTTATTTAGAACAACTAAATAGCAAAACCTTTGCCTTGCCTCAAAATAGATCACCTAATTAAGCTAATGGCTTTTACAGCTCCGTGATTAACGTCGGAGCTGATATGGCTTATCTTGGCAGAACTCGATTTGATAATGTTTGCTGATTTGTATTTTAGACAACTTACTGGCTTTCCGTCAGTGCTTTTTCCACTGCTTTAAGAATAGATGATTTGGTTGAAGGCTTGGTGATGTATCCTGTAAGCCCTAAAGATGCCCATTTTCTAATTATGTCTTTGTTTTTATTGCTTGTTAAAGCAATGATCGGCAGTTTTTTACAATGTGGAATGTTGCGAATATTTTTTGTTGTGTTGTAGCCATCGAGTTCAGGCATAAATAGATCCATAAACACCATGGTGAATTTATGCTTCCTCAATGTTTTTATTGCACCTAGTCCACTGGTTTCACACTCTACTTTATGTCCCTCGTCGCGTAAAATTTTAGCTATCATTTCACGGTAGATTTCGTTGTCTTCGACCACCATTATTTTTATTTCTTCTTGCTTTGTTTCAAGTGCTTTCGGCTCACTAATGTTGACTTCACCCGTCTCACCAACTGGCAATACATTCTGCGCTAACTGTGCGCATTTTGAGTTGTCTTTTTCGCTCAGTAACGCGGTAAGCTCTGCGATAGAAAACTGTTTATCTTTCAGCCTCTTTGTTAATTCATGAACGCTATCTGCCAATTGATGTTCTAATTCATCCAATAGTGGCGATAAGTGTTTTTGCTTCAGCTCATTGAGCAAGTCATCTTGAACTTTGTTAATTCCTTTTTCATTATCTAGGTTTCGCCTTACTGTCTGTAGTGTCTCATCCGCTTTTTGATGGTACAAAGCTGCATCATCAATGAGTTGCTTTAATTTATCATCGATGCGACCAAAATGTTCTTCTCGGATCTTGGTGACCTCAGATGTGCCCTCTGTGCGAACCAAAGCATTATGCAAGATCATCCGAAATCGGTAATTTTCGTACATAGGTTTGTAAACAAAGTAATCGGTAAAAATACCTTTCATACAACACCTAAAGGCGACACCTGATTCTTTATTTTCACATAGTAGGATGTTCTCATGGGCGTAATTAAGCAGGCCATGTTTTGCAAGTAGACTGTATATTTCTACGCTTTTTGCAACCGTACTTCGAGCAATGACGATAACATCAGGTGGTGATTCTGTAAGCACTTCAGCGACTTCTTTATGGCTTGTTAGTGTGCGAAATGCGCTTACCTGAGAAGCAACAATGTCAACAACACCACTTAGATCTGCTGGATCGTCACAGATGATGATAACTTTTGGATGTCGCTGCGCGTGTTCAACTTCTTTTTTATGCATAAATTCCCTCTGGGTTTGAGAGTACAGCAAAGACTACTAAGTTTAATTATTTACTAGAATGAGACTTTTGCAACGCAGATTCGGAGACCATTTGTAAAAACTCTGACGGCGGACAAGGTGGGTAATAATAATACCCTTGTATGTATTCTACTTCGTAGCTTTGTAGCACAATTAGATCTTCCACCTCTTCGACCCCTTCAGCTACCACCTCTAGTCCAAGTTGGTGCGCCATTTCACAGGTACTAGCAATAATGACACGCTTATTGGGCTGTGTGGAGCAGCCATCAACAAAGCACCTATCTATTTTTAGCTCATCAAAAGGTAGCTCGCTAAGTTGTTTTATTGAGGAGTAACCTGTACCAAAGTCATCTATTGATAGTTTAAAGCCTTTAAGCTTTAGACGCAGTAACACGTCAAGCGCACGCTTGATATTGTCTAATAAATGGCTTTCAGTTAACTCTAAGGTGATCTGTGAAGTGGGGGTGAAGTACTCTTCACAGATAGATTCGAGCTTTTCTGGGAGTTTTATGTCTTCGAGTTCTTTAACACTCAAATTGATACTAAATTGAAGTGCTTTTAGAACATCGCGATTATGGCTTAGCAAAGATAAGGTCTGTTTCAACAAATTATAGGAAAGTAGATGAATTAAATTGTGCTCTTCCATTGTCGTGATGAATTGTGAAGGTTGAACTATACCATCGCTGTTATGATGCCATCTCGCGAGCACCTCTGCGCCAATAATGGTACCTGACGGACTTGCAACTTTGGGCTGGAAATAAGCACAAAACTCCTCACGCAATAACCCTTCGTAGATTTCATCTTTACTATAGTTTTGTAATGCATGTTGGGATCTTGCGGGGGTACCTCTGGACTGAAGTTGACTATAAAGCTCTCTGAGCTTAGTTATAGAAAGTGGTTTTTCTAAACTGGATATAATATTGAGGCCATGCAGTTCAGCCAGTGCAGCGGTGTTCCTAATAAATAGGTCTTTTTCGCCACTTAGCAATGCGATAGGTGCTTGAATGTTTAGTTCGGCAAATTTTCTTAAGATTTCAACACCATCCATTTGTGGCATATTGATATCGAGTAAAATAAGAGAAGCTTGATGAAGCTCTTGGCTTTCTAATGCAGACGCTCCATTGATAAAACCTTTAAAAAGGCACGGTGTTTGATTGGCAACCAACAGCTGTAATTGAGTGAGGATGAGCTCGCTGTCATCAATTGCAATAATTAGGTGCTTATTATCTATCATACATACTAAGCCTGAGTTATTTAGCACACGATCAAGTTAGATCATCTACATTAAGTATAGAAGCGATTTCAGCTTGTGCATTATCAAAGAGTGTTAAACACTGATTTAACAAGCTTTCAATCTTGGTGGAGTTGCCCTCACTTGCCGCTCGTTCGAGTTCTGCCATCTTTTCGGAAAGTTGTATTGCGCCTACTGCTTTGGCGGAGGTTTTTCCCTGATGTGCGATATTCTTGATACTTTCAGTGCTATTCATGTCAATTTCTTGCAGCAGCTTTTTCGTATCTTCTACAAAGCTTCTCAAAAAGATATGCTGTAAATCTTTATCTGTCCCGACATACTCACCGAGTATAGCGAGGTCAATATGATGGGGTGGTGCAGACAATTCTTCTATAAGTGAAGCGGAACGAATAGGTGCTTGAGCGTTTGTTTTTAAATGACTTGAAAACCACTTTTTGAGTTTACTGTTCAACTTTTGTAGTACGATGGGTTTAGCAATGTAGTCATCCATACCCGCTTGGAAGCAGATATCTTGCTCACCCTCTAAGGCATTAGCGGTAGCCGCGATGATCGGTATATGGCCCAAATTGTGTATTTGCTCATTTTCTCGTCTTTTCCTTGTAAATTCATAACCATCCATTACAGGCATATGGCAATCTGAAATAATGAGTGAAAAGTTATACTGTTCAAGTAGTTGCAAGGCAACTTTGCCGTTGTCAGCAATGATACATTGGTAACCTAGTAACGCTAACTGTCGCTTAAATAAGTCCTGATTATAAACGTTATCTTCGACCACCAAGATGAGTTTATTTATTGCTTGTGCTTCATTTATGCTTGGTACGGTTACAGATCCTAGGTTATCTCTATTTTTGTTATCTGAGTCACATTCGATTAGTCCTTCTAGCGAGGCGATGTGTGAGACAACTTTATAGGCGTAGTAAGGATATAGTGCCAAATTTGACACTCGGATGCTGTTATTAGAGGGCAGTTTGTCCTGATTATTATCCAGTAGCACATACTTGCAACTGCTCTCAGCAATAAAAACTTCTTTTCCTTCGGTTGTCAGGCGTTGAAAAGCTTCGGCCGTAATGACGAGATAATCGAACTGCTGGCTATCAATCAGTTGTGCATTAAAAAGTTCTCGAGGGAATATTTCGCATTGTGCTTCGTATATTCGCAGTTGATTTTGCAGGTCTTTTTCAAACTTATCCTCGTCACCGACTACGGCAATTTTAAGCCTATCTAAGGTCAGATCTGAATCGCTATTCTGCTTTGGTACTTCATGGTATGGCAATGTAACAATGAAGTTGCTGCCGAACCCCTCTAGACTCCTACATTCAATTTCTCCCTCCATCATGCTTACGAGCTTGTGGGTAATGGAAAGCCCAAGACCTGTCCCTCCGTATTGTCGTTGAATACTGCTGTCAGCTTGTACAAAGGGTTTGAAGAGGTTGTCTACTTGCTCTTCAGACATGCCTTTACCATTATCTTTAACGCTAATTTCCATTAAGTTGTCATCAACAGAACGGCCAATTGTAACCTCTACAAATCCCACTGCGGTGGCGGTAGTTTTGGTAAACTTTAACGCATTACCGACCAAATTTAATAAAATTTGCCGTAGCCTAACCGGATCACCCAATTGCCAAATTGGCAACTGTGGTGAAAGGTAAAAAGCAAGTTTGATTTTCTTTGAATCGGCCTGATATGCAAGTAATTCTGCGAGCTCGCTGATGATTTCCTGCCAGTTAAATGGTGTTGATTCAAGCTCCATTTTACCCGCTTCAATTTTTGAAAAGTCTAAAATATCGTTTATTATTCTCAGTAACACCAGTGCCGAGCTTTTCGCGACTTTAGTAAGGTGAGACTGCTCATGGTCAAGATCCGATTGGGCGAGAATATCTAGCATGCCTACTACGCCATTCATCGGCGTTCTAATCTCATGACTCATTGTAGCTAGGAAACGTGATTTTGCTTTACTAGCTTGCTCTGCTTTTTTGCGAGCTTGCTCTAACTCATCCGAAAAGTTGACGCTCTTAGTCATGTCATTCTGATAGATAAGGGTGTACTTTCCTGATTCGGTATTAATGTTTTTTACTAACACGTTGAACCAATACACTTCGTTTTTTATATGGTATTGACAGGTAGTTTGCGCTTGGTAAGACGTTTGGTGTTTCGATTGCTCAAGCATGTCTAGCAGGCCTTTGCTATCGACTAATGGCAGTTGCTCAAAGAGTTGGACGATGTCTGAGCCTTTGTTGATAGTGCTCCCCATAAACTGATATTCAATATTAGAAGCGCATTTTAGGTGCTCATTAAACTGATTTAACATAGTAATTTTCTGTTTTTCATCAATTAACAAGATAAAAGCAGGAAATGAATCAATGGCTTCTTGAAGTAGCTTCTCAGTAGACTTTTGGATCTTGAGTAATCGTTGCGCAGAGGTTCTTTCTGCTTCTGCCTCGTGCATTTTTTCTAGCGCTTCTTTTCGTGCGGAAACAAGCTCTTTCTGTATTCTTTTTTGACGATTACTTTCATTAACTTGATTGGTTATATCTTTTACAACGCCAACAATAAAATGTGTATTTTCACTGGAATAATACTTTAAATTAAGAATAACAGTTAGATACCGAGTCGAAGATTCATCACTTAATGTTAATTGAAACTCACGGGACTGTTCATGAGTTAAGGATCGTAGGTTTGAGTGTAACCTCTTTCTATTACCTCTATCGAGTGACTTTACGATTGGCTTTAAGTCGTAGTAATCATCGTCATTGTGTAAACTAAACAATGCTTTAAAGCCCTCAGAAGCATGCGTAAAGTATTGCCCCACAGGCATTTCAAAGCTGCCAATTACGGCAAGCTTTTCAGAAGCATTGAGGAGTGTTTGACGTTTTTGAATTGCATCTTTTGCGGCCTGCTTTTCTTTTCTTGCTTTTTGTTGAGCGCGATAACTAATTATTAAACCAAACAAACAAAATGCAACTAGGGCTAGCACTTGCCAAATAAACTTTATTTCTATCGTGTAGAGTAGGTCTTTATTGAAAGCTTCATGTGAATAAGCATAAGTGCCTATTTGAAGCTCCTGATCCCAAACTTTTGCGCTTAAAAAATCAGCTGACTTATTATTATTTAATAGTAACTGAATTGATGGTGTTAGATTACCACCCATTTCTAGAGTTTGCAGTTCCTGCAGTGTGTAGTAGCCAGATGCGTTTTCAAGGCGAGTATTAAGGTTTAACTCTAAGCTACCAAGTAACACGTCAAGTTGCGTTTCATACCAATACAGTGTGCCAGTTAGCCCTGAATTGGAAAGCCCGATCCCGGTCATAATAAGTATCCGATGACCATCGTTTCCTGTTATCACTTTCGTCACAATACCACCACGCAGCAGGTTATCTTGGTTTTGTGAGTAGAGTGATGTTATCTGGCTTTTTTTTAAGTATTGAGTGTCATGTAAGTCGTTGAGGGTCAAAGTTTGCAATCGAGTGTGCTTAGCATTGCTGGTATCTATACTCGCTTGCTTGAGCTCTTCAATCATTGGGTTATACCACAGTGTTTTTAGGTGATTTATTCGCTCCAAAGACTGATTATTAAGTTGCCTCAATGTTTGCACCTTAGATAAATATAATAGCTGCTTTTGGCTAGCTGAATGCTCGACAAACAATACTGCAAGTACTGAGGAAAAAATGACGATGAGCTGAGCTGTTTGTGCTCTTAGTGGCGCGGTTTTATATACTTTTAATTCTGTAAACGCTTTAATTAATAGGCTGATGAGGATGAAGTAGATAACAGCGGTAGCGCAAGAAGTAATAAGAGAAGCGTGTGCTGTTTGCTGCGACTTTTGCATGCGCTCTGAGGCTGAGTCCTTCATGTATGACAATAAACTTAAGCTGCCGTCGGTGAGGAGATTGAGGTAACTGGTGCTACTATCCCACCACGTATAATGTGAGAGGTTATTTTCCAGTCCTTGATTGAACAGATGTAGAGTTGATGCCACAGCACTAAACCCGTCAGAGGTAGTAGCGACGTTGTACAGCTGCTCTGTATTTTGATTATCTTTCAAGCTTTCTAAAAGGGTAATATGGGTTGCATAGTTGTGCAACGCGCTTCTCATGGCCCTTAACTGGATATTTTCTTCATCCGCGGTTAAGTACCGACTTATCTTGGCTCTAAATCTACCGCCTAATTCAATCGCTCTGATAAGCGAGTGGATATTTTGAAACTGAGCATTGTTTTGGTGATTACTAAAGGTATTAATGTAGGATTGTTCGGTTTGTATAGTACGTACCGTATCGGTCAGGTAATTGATCAAAATAGTGTAACGGAAGAACAGCTGCTCATGGTCAAAGTCGACTTGTCGACTGAGTTTTCTAAGTGCTTGTACATCCTCTTTTAAAGTTAGCTGGAACTGTTCAAAGTTCTGGATGCTAGTAAACTTCTCTGCAGCTAGCTTTTGTATATTTTTATCTGTCTCTTGGTAATATGCCTGTAGCCGCGTATTATGCTCGTCTTCAGGCATGAACCCTGTAGACATCCCCCTCTCACGCTGTAGACTAAATATTACTTCAATTGCTTTATCAAGAGCGGAAAGGTTGTTGTAATAATGGGCTAGGCTTTTATGGACAATGCGGCTCTTATTGAATTCGTTAATTTCGAGATAAAAACCGCTTAAACAGATTAGGGAAAAAATGGTCAAGGTGATTAGTTTTAGATATTTGCTCACATTTGCCACCTGCGTTATCTCATAAAACAAACTATAGTAGAAATATAAACGGTGTCTAATTAAGTGTATTATGAATCCCCCAGAGCTACCCGACAACGAATATGCCCGGCAACACGCCCTTTGGGATTTGGCGGTACTGGATACTGATGCAACTGAAGAATTAGACAGAATTACCCAATTTACTGCCCATGTTTTTGATGTTCCAATCGCATTGGTTAGCCTTGTTGACAAAGATAGACAATGGTTTAAATCTCGCTTTGGATTAGATGCGGAGCAGACTTCTCGAGATGTTTCTTTTTGTGGTCATGCGATATTGGGAGAGACTGTATTTGTCGTAAGCGATACGCTCGAAGACACTCGTTTTATGGACAATCCTCTGGTACAAGATGCACCGTATATTCGCTTCTACGCAGGTGCGCCACTCATTTTATCTTCAGGGTATCGTGTCGGAACTGTGTGTATTATCGATACGGAGCCTCGTGAACTTGGTGCAGAGGACTGCAAAATTTTACAGCAAATCGCTAGTGATGTTGTGAAACAGTTGGAGAAAAATAAGTAATACCGATGCGCCCAATTAAGAGATCTACTATGGAGCGAGAAAACCTTGCCGATAACACTCCTACCACCGAGGGGATTACATCAATATAGACACTGTGTAATTACCGTGGCAATTTAGACTGGTTGTGAAATAGGAAAAGTATTGCCGCAAAAAGTGTTGTAATTATTAGTGCATTTGGCTTTGGTAAGAGTTACAATTGCGATTGTATATCATTGCCGTTTAGCACAATGCTTAAACAGCAATTACGTATCTTGTCACCTTGATTTATCTGCCTTGATTCATCGTCATTCTGCAACTGGAGCGGTGTGATTAAGTGGGACACAATACTCAACATTAGTTTTTGATTTTTTATTCTAAGCATAGAGATACGTAGCATTCTATTTTACAAAGGTACACGATTCATTTCATGACAGTTATTACAACGCACCAAGCTTCTCGGCGAAGGCTGCTGATTGCGCTTGCAATCACATGCTCGTTTATGATCATTCAAGTCGTTGGTGCTTATTATGCGAATTCTCTCGCTGTGCTGGCAGATGCCGGGCATCTATTTGTTCATAATAGTTCATTGTTTATCGCACTAATTGCGTCTAGTGCTGCTGTTTATTTAGCCAAAACCTATAACGATGGCTATAAAAGAGCTGAGTATACTGGTGGCTTGATCAACGGTATTCTATACCTATCCATAGCTGTGGTTATTTTACTCGAGGGAAGCGAGCGTCTGTCTCACCATGCAGGTGGGCATGATTTAGAAGTGAACAGTTATTTAATGTCTATGATTGCCGCCATTGGATTTCTGTTTCATGGCGCTTCTGCATGGGTGTTATACAAAGGCAGAAAAGATAGTATCAACGTTTATGCCGTGTTTCTTCATTCATTCTTTGATTTACTTTCCACTATTTCAACTTTCGTGGCCGGGGTGATTATTCATCTAACTGGCTGGGAGATAGTAGATATTCTTTCAAGTATGCTGATTTCTGTTTTTGTGTTGTTTACCGGCATCAAGGTGATAATGGCCTGCCTTAAGGGTTTATCTACTTCGTCTGAGGTTTTACCGACGGTGCAGGAGGTTGAAAAAACCATAGTGTCCACTGAGCACGTAGAGAGTGCACATAATATTACGATCAGTAAAATTGATGGTGCAGTGGTTATTGGAGCACATGTGGTATTAAAGCATCACTGTACTATCGAGTCCCATGACTCAGCATGTCGAGTGGAAGTGGAAGAAGCGTTGAAGAAGTCTTTCAATGTGTTGAGTAGTGTACTACAAATTGAAAGCCATGACTGCCCACATCATTAGGACTAACAGAGTTTAAAGTGTGATATAGTTTTTCGGTTATTTCTTGCGCCACCTTGGCAGGTTTTAAATTATTTTTTATTGTTATACTTAACTAGGTAATAATTCAAAGCGGTGGTGTAATACTTGAATCAAAAGCAAGCGCTCATAATAACCATAGCCCTAGGTGTACTAGGTGGGCTGGCCAATCTGTTGCCAATTTGGTTTCTAGATAGCTCTGAGTTTCTATTTGGTCAGTTATTTGTTTTGTTTATCCTGCTGCTATTCGGGTGGCAGTACGCCATCATTGCTGTGTTAATCGGGGCTGGGTTCATTTGGTATCGATGGGAGCATGCTTGGCCCTCAGTAGTTTTTTTCTTCGAAGTATTGTGGCTACACTTTGTCTGCGTCCGTTTCGCCAAGCCATTTTTTGTTCGGGGTATTTCTTATTGGATTTTGCTGGGTTTACCAGCCTTATTTATTTTTGGTTACTTTGCCCTTGAACTGCCGTTACTCGTTATATTCACTGCACTAGCTAAGTACCTTATCAACGCCGGTATCTGCTTGGCAGTAGTCGACTTGCTGAGCTTTTTCTTTACTCGAAGTAAATGGCAAGGGATGCCGCTCAATCAAATTCTTAATTCTACAGTCAACCTAGTTATTGTTCTGGTTGTATTGATGACGACCGTTGTGCTGACAAACAATTACTATAAACGAATCGAAACTGAGATAAAAACTCAGCTTGAAGAGGCCTCCGGCTCTATCATTGCTCAAATTGATGATTATTTAGATGCTTATCGTCGGGCGATGGTGATATCTGCCTCTGATGTGTCTTTAGGAATTAATGCTGATTATGTCATCGAGCGCTTGTTAGAAACACATGCTAATTTTAGAACGGCGATTGTTGCTGACGATCAAGCCAATGTTACTCACCTCTATCCTCAGCAATTTGCAGAGACGATGAAGGGGACAAACGCCAATGTTTCAGACAGAGACTATTTTATTAAAGCACCTGAACACCCCGACGGATTTGTGTCAGGAATATTTCAAGGGCGTGGCTTTGATGAAGCTCCTATTGTCGCAATTTCAGCGCCAATCTTTATCGAAGAAGAGTTTAGAGGGATTGTAGAAGGCTCTTTAATATTTGGCTCATTTGAACGCTTCATTCCAAAAATTCTTGCTGAAGACGCTAGCTTGATTGTGTTGGATAAGCATAAAAGGGTCGTCTACAGCTCGTTAAAAACCGAATTTAAAACCTTGGATATGCCAAGTGATGCGGTATTACAAGCCTTGTTTGACAAGGAGGCATCAACTTTTGAAGACTCTACTGAGCAAATCTTATTTAAGCAAACTGCGGTATCAAAAAAATATGAATGGTCAGTTATCACTATGCTTGACCGTAAATATCTTAACTTAGTTGCTGCTGAAGCCTGGTCAGATGCTTTGGGACTTGCGCTTGCGATTATTGTATTGAGTTCTATTTTTGTACGTCAGCTTACTCGTCTACTCGTACGTCCTATTGTTGCATTGAGCCACGATATTCGAGCGTATGAGCCTTCAACGCTCATTGAAAACTCCGCCAATGCCGATAGCAGCTTCCTAGAGATTATCGAGCTACAGCAGCAATTTAATCAGTTGGCTTTTAAGTTAACGCTAAGTTTTACAAAGCAAAACCAAGCCAGCCTGGAAAATGAAAGACTCAACCGTAAGCTTACCGACTTTAATCGTGAGCTTGAGCAACAGGTTGCTGAAAAAACCGAAGAGCTTACCAAAGCGGTAGAAGCCGCTAACGCTGCCAATCACTCAAAGAGCCGATTCCTTGCAAACATGAGCCACGAAATCAGGACGCCGCTAAATGGCATCATAGGGATGGCGGATAACTTGATAAGAGACGATAGCCTTAACAGCGAGATAGCAGATCAAATAACAATAATACGGCAGTCGGCAAAGAACCTAATGCTCATCCTCAATGATATTTTGGATTACTCTAAAATTGAAGCCGGAGCATTGAAAATAGAGCGTCGAGTAGTGAACTTACAAGAAATGCTCGATAGTTTGGTTAGCATTTTCAAGATTTCAAACGTCAGGTATGGTGTTGAATTTAAGTACGAAAAGGGGGCTGGGCTACCTACATACCTTGAATTAGATGAACTGCGTGTGTCGCAGGTGATAAATAACTTGCTCAGCAATGCTGGTAAGTTTACTAATAAAGGACAAATAAAATTTACTGTTCACTACGAGAGCGGGAGACTAAAGTTTGTTATCGCTGATACAGGGATTGGTATTTCAAAGGCACAGCAAGAAACGTTGTTTCATGAGTTTACTCAAGCAGATCTGTCCACCACAAGAAAATTTGGTGGTACTGGGCTTGGTTTAGCTATTTCTAAAAAGCTAGTCGAAGCGATGAATGGTGAGATAAGCATTCACAGTGAACTTGGGCTCGGTAGTAAATTTTATGTAGACATTCCAGCCTTAAAAGGGCAAGGAGTTAAGACAGAGCAGCAAGAAGTTGGGGCTCCTGATTTCAAAGGCATTGATATTCTATTGGTAGAAGACAATAAAATTAACCAAGTGGTTGTTGGCAAGTTGCTGGAGAAAACAAACTGTTTGTTGGATAAGGTGGACGATGGAGTTGAAGCATTAGTTGCGATGAAAGCGAAAAACTATGCATTGGTTTTAATGGATTGCCAAATGCCAAATATGGATGGCTTTGCTTGCACCAAAGCTATCAGAAATGAGCCAAGCATATACGGTAATCCATATATTATCGCGATAACAGCTAATGCCTACGAAGAAGATAAACAAAAGTGTATCCAAGCAGGAATGAATGATTTTATTGCAAAACCCATTGATATTAACGAGCTCTATCAGAAACTTAGTGCATGGCAGCGCCTAGAATTATCTGATAGTGAAACAATAGGTAAGGGCTAACTTATTGTGTTGGCCCAATTAACATACGAATTCTCATTCAAGCCCGTGAGCGTGCATGCAGTTCGTAAAATGCTAGTAAATCGTCAATCGCCATGGGTTTTGCGAAGTGATAGCCCTGCATATATTCACAGCCCACTTCTCTTAGGTAATTAAGTTGAGCTTTTGTCTCAACACCTTCTGCAATACACTTCATGTTTAAGCTCTGCGCCAGTAAATAAATAGTCCGAATGATAGATTTATTCGCAGGCTTTGCGCTCATATTACGTACGAACCCCTGATCGATTTTTATAATGTCAAGCGGGAACTCATTCAGATACGTAAGTGAAGAAAAACCAGTGCCGAAATCATCAAGCAACAATACGAAGTCTGCTCGCTTCATTTCGTTGATAGTTGCTCGCGCCTTAACCATATCAGACATAAAGATTGACTCGGTGATCTCAAGTCTTAAGCACCGATTTGTAAGGCCATGTGCTTTCAAAATTTCAGTGAATTGGTGCGCAATATCTGAGCGTAAAATATGTACCGCGCTTAAATTAAGAGATAGATAAAAACCTGGCTCTTGTTTAAATAACGGACGCAATTCTATTAAGGCTCTGATAAGTGCTTGCTCAGTCAAGGTTTCAATCAACCCGCTTTCTTCTGCAATCGGAATAAAGTCGTTTGGAGGGATCAGCATATCGTCATTGCGCCAGCGCATAAGTAATTCGACCCCCGCAAGCTGGCCTGTTGTGGTATTGATGATAGGCTGATAGTGATTAAAAAACTCCCCATCTTTAACAGCTGTTTTCATTGCTGTTTCTAACCGCAGCTTTTTACTGATCTCTTCATTCATTGACTCAGTAAAGAATTTAAATGCATTTCTTCCGGATTGTTTTGCATGGATCATGGCGATATCAGCGTTGCGGATCAAGGATTCTGAGTCTGGCGCATCGAATGGGTAAACAGCAATACCAATACTGGCAGATACACTCATGGTGATCCCATCAATTTCGATACGCTCAGGTAAGCGCTTCACCAAACGTGTGACTAATTCACTCACATATTCGATACTAGGGAAGGACTTAATTAGCACCAGAAACTCATCACCGCTCTGCCTTGCTAAAATACAGTTATTATTTATTTGTTCTTGGATGCGTTTAGTTATAGCAACCAGTAATTTGTCCCCAATATGATGTCCATAAGCATCATTTATTGGTTTAAACCTGTCTAAATCAATAAATAATAGGGCACAGCTCTGCTGTGTGTTGTTTGCGTTAAACAGTGCAAATTCGATGTGTTGTAGCATGAGGCTACGATTCGGCAGCTCCGTCAAAGCGTCGAAATTAGCGAGGTATCTTAGTTCATTCTCAGCTTTTTTTTGCTCTGTGAGATCGGTAACAACTACCACGAAATATTGAAGGTTTACGTTGTCCTTGGAAATTGCGCTAATGCTAAGTTGAACTGGATGTACTTTATCCCAACCGTCTGTAACTTGTACTTCTTGCCTTAAATACTGATTCGGTCCAAGAGATTTTAAGTTGGCAATTAAACTATGGAATTTCTTTTGTCCAATAGCATTAACAAAACGCTCAGTAGTTAAGTCATTTAACGCTTCATTTTCTTGCAATTGAAATGCCCGACAAAAGCTACTATTGACAGAAATAGGTTGTAAGCTCGGATCTAAGATCAAAATCCAATCATTTACTTGGCTGAAGGCTTCGCCCAACATGCTTGCGCGCATCTGGTTCGCTTTTTGCGTGGTAACATTAGTATAAATACCGTGTAGCTCGGTAGCTTTACCTTGTGAATCAAACTCTGCGACTTGACCAAAGTCGTGAAACCAGTGCCAGTTGTTGTCAGCGCAACGCAGCCGATAAGAGAGAGAAAGCTGTTCTTTAGTCGGGTTAGAAATAAACTTCTTCCAAGCAAGTTCGACAAGTTCTCTATCATCTGGGTGAATGGCGTTATAGTGCTCTTGAAGTGTCATCGTATCGCTCTCAAAGCCAAGTGCCTCGGCGCGTTGCTGGGTGATCTGGCGTGCTGCCAGATCTGCCGACCAAACGCCGCTCTTGGTTGATTTCAAGGCAAGTTTGGTCTGTCTTCCTGCGTGTGTAACGGCCCTCAGTGCTGTCTCAAGTTGACGTTGCTTTTGCTGGTGTTTGGTAACGATCAGCAATATAAGCACGAAAACTGTTAGACTATATAAAGTTAGTGCAACAGGCGAGCGCCATGGTGAATGAGCGACATTAAAACGCAAGTTGAGTACATTGCTAAGACCATCACTGTTTAGCGAGCGCGGCGAAATGATTAATTGATAGTCGCCGGGGAGTATTTGATTTAAAAATACTTTATTTCGTTTTAGGCTTGAAAATGTAAGTGCACTTGGGCCAAGTAACGATGCTTGATATTGGATGTGATGATCGCCATTGAAGTCAAAGTCGGAAAACTGCAGCTCTATGCCCATGTCATCAAACTTAAAATCAAGTGCTTGCAAAATTGCGTCAGGTGCTAAGTAGGTCTGACCTCTGCTTAGGATATCCATTTGAGTGAGCAGCAGTGGTCTTTTTTTCACGACGCTATCAGCAAATTGCTCTGGATCGAAAGAGATAGCGCCGTTGACCGTACCGAACATAAGCTCTCCAGATCGAAGTGCTGCTGCAGCGCCTCCGTTAAACTCAGGTGTCGGCAAACCCTGAGTCGTTCCAAAGGTTTCTAATGTTTTATTTATTGGATCAAACTTAAACATACCCCGTTGGCTGCTGGCCCAGATCATGCCATCTCTATCTAACTGCAGATTGTAAATTGCATTACTCATCAAGCCCTGATCGGTTGTCAGCTTGTATTCTTCAGCGTAGGTGTCTTTATTAAGCCCGATGAGACCTTCTGTTGAGGTTGCCAACCATAACGTTCCAGCTTTGTCTACTACCCAACTATTGACGGCAGAAACTAGATGTTTATCGGACTTACTATAAACCATAGTTAGTGAGTCTGTTGACTCACTGTATTTGACCAGACCTGTATTAGTACTTATCCAATACTCTGTTTTTGTGCTATCCAACGGCGGAAGAAACAAAAAGCTTTGAGCTGCTGCTAGCTGTTTGGATAACCCAGCTAATGCCCGAACTTTATTAGTCGCTGCATTATATTCGTAAAATCCATTGTTATTGATGAATGGAAACTTGCTTTGAGAGTACTTGGCTATTCCCCAACTATATGGCTCAAGTTTGTCACCGTTTTCAAGCATAATTGGGCTCAGCTGTTTTGTGCTGATGTTAAATAGCGAGGTCTCTTGAGTTGTTTGGATTAAATAGGTATTTTCATCGAAATGGGACGAATTAAAAATAGAGTATACGGCATCTGCTCCATACAAAGCTTTTGAGTCTCTATTTTGTAGATAGCTAGATTTCAATTGGCGGGTACTTAAATCAAACTCGTTAATGCCGTTATCTGTACCAAGGAGCACTGTGTTTTTGTTGGTAGGGTGAATCGACCAGATATTGTTATTGGCAAACCTATCTTGAGTACTTATGAATTTGGTAAAACGCAGCGAGCTGGAAGGCCATAAATATGCACCATCGTTATATGTACCCATCCATAAGTTATTATTTTTATCCGCATATAGGTGGGTAATACTTGGGTTCGTTAGCCTGTATTGGCCTTCCGTCAAGGAAAGCACTTTCGAGCTGCTCTTGTCTCTTCTGTCAATGAGGTATAACCCATCCTCTGTCGCAATAAACTCTCCAAAGGGAGTGATTTGATGCCCCCAAATATTCCTTTCAGGAACAAGCGTATAGCTTTTTGAAGCTACAAGTGTTTGGTTCTTGATAGGAATAACAAACAAGCCTTCTACAGTGCCCACAAGTAGTCCTAAAGAAGGATCACGCTTTAGTAGCTTCACATCGTGGCTTAACTCTGAATCTGACTCTGTATAGCTGAGCTGCTCTACGTTTCCTGTAGCAAGTGAATAGCTGAATAAGCCTTCGGTCGTTCCAACTATTACAAAATTACCAATAACTGTGATAGCTCTTATATGATTGCTGGGTTTAAAGTGGACTAGTAACTCAGATTCAAATGTATTTCGGTTAAGTGAATAAAGGTCGCTTTCAATAGAGAAAATAATGCTTTCTCTTTGAGTGGTGGCGGTGCTAATGGGTTTTGAAATAGCGTTATTATCTTGGCGTTTACCATCATAAATTCGCTTGCTTGTGTAATCATTAACGTTAAACAGGAATGCGCCATCTACACCGGTCGAAATCAGTAATTCATCGTTCGAAATATTGAATAATCCAACTATTTCTCTCTCATCAAAGCCCATAGAGGCTTCAATACTAACGAGTTGATTACCATCATAACGGTTTAACCCTTGCAGGGTGCCTATCCAAATGAAGCCATGTTTATCTTGTGTTATAGCGGTGATTGCAGACTGGCTTAACCCTTCTTCAACAGAGAAACGAGAAGTATAGTGACCGAAGTTATGGGCTTGGCTAGGCGCGATTATGCAACACAAAGAAAATAATATAAAAAAACACAATAGCGCTTGCTTCATTAAAAGACCTTTATCTATCCAATCTCATCTAGTCCTTTAACAACATGTTACCAAATCAAACTAAGCTGATCTGCGCTAATAAAACTGTTAGCGATGACGCGCAGTCTAGCGGAAATACTAGATTGAAATCAACTTAAACCTTGGTTTTTATGCAGTTTATTTAACAATTTATACATGTTTAAGGTTTGTCATTTGTAGCAAATAAAACAATCTACTTGGATGCAAAAACACCTACACTCTGATGGTTAAAGTAACGCTTATCAAGTTAATTTAAGCGTAGCAGTTTTATTGGGTTTTTCTTAATTTTATAAAAATAAACGTTGGCTTGAGCACGACGTTTTACGAAGCGTAAATAACTAAGTTGTTGCGGCAGCTTACAAAGGAAAATAATTCGCATTTATAGCTAAGGTATGTGTTGATAATTGTTATCGTTTAGATTAAACTTGTTTGTAGTTAATGAGTTTGAGATTGGTTATCATTTATGTACGTATGCATTTGTCATGGTGTTACAGATAAAAAGATTGCAGAGACGATAGACGATGGTGCTCGTTCAATGCGTGATCTTAGCCAGACATTATCTGTTGGTAAACAGTGTGGAAAGTGTTGTAACTGTGCGAAGAAAATTTTAAATGAAAAGCTGATTGAGATTGTTGATGTCACTGAGCAGGTTGCGTAACAATACATCATCACGCAACCTCAATTAGATACTTATAGTTGAGACTGTAAGTAGTTTTCTATTCCCATCACTTTAATTAGGTGCTGCTGAGTTTCAAGCCAATCAATCTGCTCTTCTTGCTCATTTTGGATTTTATCTAACGCTTCACGACTAATGTAATCTTGCTTTTCTTCACACAATTTAATTGCTGCTTGCAGGTCGACCAAAGACGCTTGCTCAAATGCCATATTGCAATCAATCATCTCTGCGCTGTTTTCACCAATCTTTAAACGACCTAAATCTTGTAAATTAGGAAGGCCTTCTAAGAACAAAATTCGTTCGATAAGACGATCAGCATTTTTCATTTTTTGTATTGAAACTTTATAATCCGCTTTATCTAATTGACTAAAGCCAAAGTCTTTAAACATACGTGCATGTAAAAAGTACTGATTAATGCCCACTAGCTCATTGGCCAATACTTTATTAAGCGCGACAATTACTTCTTTATCACCTTGCATTTGTAGAGTCCTTATTAAAGCTGAGATTGGATATAATTTGGAGCGCCGATAAGATCTATCAGTCGAATTTGCTGCTCTAACCAGTAAACATGATCTTCTTCTGTATCAAACAACAGCTTTTCAAGTGTTTCTCGAGATTGGTAATCTTGCTCTTCTTCACAGATTTTGATTGCTTCTTTGACGCATTCGACGACTTCAAGCTCTAGTTTTAAGTCGTTTTCCATCATAGACTTAACATCTTGGCCGATGAGTAGATCACGACGTTTCGTCATGTTAGGTACCCCTTCCAAGAAAAGAATGCGCTTAATCAACCAATCTGCATGTGTTGTTTCTTCTTCACGTTCGTGCTCAAGGCGTTGGTATAGTTTGCTCAAACCCCAATCTTCGTACATACGTGAATGGATGAAATATTGATCGATAGCTGCAAGCTCATTGGCTAATAGCTTATTGAACGCGTCGATGACTTTTTGTTTACCTTGCATGCTGTTACCTCAAACTGTGAATATGCGGCTAGTCTAACGGATTTCTTTGATGTGTCAATGAAAAATCTTTATAAAACAGTGTGTTATATATTGATTATAATTCGCATTTAAGTTGGTGTTTTGGCCTGACAATACAAATTATTGTTATTTCATTTTGAGTAGGATCAGTAATGCCAGTAAAAAATAAGACTTAAAGCTTAGTGCGACTATTGACAGGGTACGTGCAGGTGATAAATTGGCAACGATCTTTTGTTTTAAAGAGAAATATTGATTTGAATAAGCTAATCCTGATTTTTGTGACGCTTCTACTTGCGGTGCAATCCGTGAGCGTATTCGCGTCTGAATCTAGCTTCCATCAAATCGAAGTGTCTCACCTCCAACATACTCACGACCATGCTGAAGATGTGCAAGCAGACTCCAGCGGACATCATACAAAAGACTGCCACCACTGTGGCCATTGTAGCGGTACGCATTTGAATTTAGTCATTTTGAGATCTTTGATCCCCTTTGAAATGCGACCCAATAGTGAAATTTATCCTCAATCAGATACTAAAGTGCGCGCTTTTGTAGAGCAAGCACACCGTCCACCGATCGCTTAAGTAGCGGTTATCATTGAAGGCGTGACCTCAATTTAACTTAACCTGAGTTAGGTTAATGAGTAAATTGATAAACCCAACTTAGCGCAAATTCGTGCTTGTGAGTAAACAACTAGGCCTGTTTTCTATGCTTATCTGTTTTGCTTTCAGTGATACTGCCTACTCCGTTTATACCGATTGTATTAGGTAATTGAGCTACTTTAACATCAATTGGTATTACTCCTTCTCAGTTATTGACGTTGATTACAGATAACTCACGTTGGCCTGAGAAGCGCATTCTTGTTCGTGAATTGACACCGTAAAAGTACAGCTTGGTGCAATTCGCTAAACAAGTTAACGGTTTTGAACGTCAACCTACGTTCTTGAGTAAAAAGAGTATCGAATGACAAATTTTAAAATTTTCTCCATCTACTTCGCGGTGAACGCACTTTTTAATTCGCTGGCATATGCAGGTGATGGCCATGAAGAACATGAAGAGGAAGAAAATGCTATCGTACTAACGCAGCAACAAATGCGTTTTGCCGGAATTCAGACCAAAGAAGTCAAACTGGAAAGCCATGAGCGCTTTTATTTTGCACCAGGGGAAGTTAAAGCTAATGGCTATACCAGCTATTTAGTATCGCCAAGAGCCGATTCAATCGTGTTAAAGCGACACGCTACGCTTGGCTCTATGGTTAATGTTAACGACCCACTTATCACCTTATTCTCTGAGGCAATGGCGCAGGCCCAAGCGCAGTATTTGGTCGCTTCAACAGAGTGGGATAGAGTCAAACGTTTAAGTAAAGAAACCATCAGTGAGCGTGAGCGCGTTCAAGCAAGTGCCGATTTTAGTTCAGCTTATTCAAAGTTGTTGGCACTTGGAGTAACAGAAAAAGAGATTAAAGAAATAGCCACTAAGCCTGCCAGTGAACTTGGCCAATATACGCTCGTTGCTGAGCGCGAGGGGGTGGTAACTCAAGATGCCTTTACTCAGGGCCAGCATGTTGCCTCTGGCACAACTTTAATGGCAATTACTGATGAAAGCGAGTTATGGGTAGAAGCCCGTTTACAGCCCAACTCTCAACTTCCGTTAGCGGTTAACTCTAAAGCATTGATTGGCATAGAAGATCAGCAATACGCGGCTCGTGTTATCCAAGCAGCGCATACTATCGATCCCATTACTCGAACCAGGCAGATCCGCCTATTGGTTGAAAATAGTGACGACAAGCTGCATGCAGGGATGTTTGTAAACGTCAACTTTATCATACCGTCAAAGGAGTCAATCATTGCGCTACCTGCAGACGCGTTAAGTCGCGGTCCTGACGGTGATTGGGTGGTGTACATCGAAGAAGCACCCGGCGAGTTCCATCCCAAAGAAGTGACTTTAGGTGAAGACTTTGGCGCTCAGGTTGAAGTTATCGGTTTAGCTGTGGGTGAGCGCGTGGCCGTAACTGGAGCGTTCTTTATTGCGTCAGAGCAAGCCAAAGCAGGCTTCGATCCACATAATCATTAAGAGGAGCCTCATCATGTTTAATCGAATTATCGATTGGTCTGTAAACAATCGGCTTCTAATCATGCTTTTTTTACTCGTTATCACGGCAACTGCTAGCGTGACTATTCCAAAACTTAACTTAGATGCGTTTCCCGATGTAACGAATGTGCAGGTTGCGGTGAATACTGAAGCGCCGGGACTAGCAGCGGAAGAAGTTGAGCAGTTAATCACCTATCCAATTGAGGCTGTGATGTATGCCTTGCCTGATGTGCAGCAAGTGCGTTCAATTTCTAAAACAGGTCTTTCTGGCGTTACGGTGGTATTTAAGGAAGGCACAGATATCTATTTTGCCAGACAGTTGGTATTTGAGCGCCTCCAAGCTGCAAAGGAGTTGATCCCAAGCGGTGTGGGTACGCCAGAAATGGGGCCAAATACCTCAGGGCTTGGTCAAGTATTTCAATATATGCTGATAAGCGAGACGAACTCTGAATATGATGCAATGGCCTTACGTAGTCTCAATGACTGGGTAGTTAAGCTGTTAATTATGCCAATTGACGGGGTAACCGATGTATTGGCCTTTGGCGGCGATGTGCGTCAGTATCAAGTCAATATCGACCCAAATAAGCTATTGGCTTATGCGCTCACTCAGCAAGATGTGGTGAGAGCCATTGAGCGTAATAACCAAAATGTCGGCGGCTGGTATTTAGAGCGTGGTCAAGAGCAGTTGGTGATCCGCGCAGCTGGCTGGTTTCAAAGTGGGGAAAAGGGGATCGAGGAGATTGCCAACGTGCCCGTCAAAACCATAGATGGCACGGTCGTGACTGTGGCTCAGGTTGCCACTGTATCGATTGGTGGAGAAATCCGTCAAGGCGCTGTGACGATGTCTAGAAAAAGCGCCTCTGGTGAAGTGGAACAGCTCGGTGAAGTCGTAACAGGCATAGTGCTCAAGCGAATGGGAGCAAACACCAAAGCAACCATTGATAGCATTAACAACCGCGTGGAACTGATTAATAAAGCACTACCTGAAGGGGTAAGGTTTGAGCCGTTTTACGATCAGTCTGATTTAATCAGCAAAGCAGTACAAACTGTCGTTGAAGCCTTGGCACTAGCATTTATTTTTATCGTTGTGGTGCTCGCGCTGTTTTTAATGAACCTGAGAGCGACTTTTTTGGTGCTTATTTCAATTCCTATTTCAATTGCTATTGCACTTGTGGTTATGGCGTGGCTTGGCGTCTCGGCCAACTTAATGTCGCTAGGCGGTATCGCAGTCGCGATAGGGATGTTAGTTGACGGCTCAGTGGTGATGGTAGAAAACATCTTTAAACACCTAACAAGGCAAAAGAAAAGTGATGACTTCTCTGTAGGACTCATTGTTGAGCTCGCAGGAAAGGAAGTGGCAAGACCAATCTTTTTTGCTGCCAGTATCATCTTAGTGGTGTTCACCCCGTTATTTAGTTTTGAAGGGGTTGAAGCTAAACTATTTCAACCTATGGCAATTAGTATTATTTTGGCTGTTATTGCGGCGATATTTGTTGCCCTTATCATTGTCCCAGCGCTTGCGACCTACTTATTTAAACACGGTGTTAAAGCGCGAGAGAGTATTATTCTCGTCGCGCTAGAAAAAGGCTACCGCTGGACGTTAAATCGAGTGTTGCATAGGCAAAAGTTGTTGATGGCTATCGTCATATTATTGATGGCAGCAGCCGGTTTTACGTTCACTAAAATTGGTACCGAGTTTGTCCCTGAACTTGAAGAAGGCACCATCAACCTAAGGGTAACGCTGGCACCTTCCGCCAGTCTTGAAACCGCGCTGAATGTTGCGCCTGAGCTGGAAAAAATGCTGCTCACTTTTCCTGAGGTAAACTACGCGCTAAGCAGAATTGGTCGAGCGGAGATAGGTGGCGATCCTGAACCGGTAAATAACATTGAAATCTATATTGGTCTTGCACCAGTAGCACAGTGGCAAAGCGCAAATAATCGCTACGAATTACAAGCTTTGATGGAACAAAAGCTATCGGCTTATCCCGGCTTACTGTTTAATTTTTCACAGCCTATTGCGACGCGTGTCGATGAATTACTCTCAGGCGTTAAAGCGCAGTTGGCGATTAAGCTGTTTGGCCCGGATTTAGCTGTGCTTGCAAAAAAAGGCAAGGAAATTGAGGCTGCCGTGGCGCAAGTTGAAGGGACAGAGGGCGTACAACTTGAACAAATAGCAGGTGAATCGCAGCTGATCATCACCCCAAAACGTCAAGCGTTATCTCGCTACGGTTTAGCTGTCGGCGACGTTATGGCATTAGTGCAAGATGGCATTGGTGGCAGTAAAGCGGGGCAGGTCATCAACGGTAACGAACGCTATGATATTTATGTCCGCTTGGCACCTAAGTACCGTCAAAGCAAGCAAACCATTGAAGAAATACGCTTACAATCAAGTTCAGGGGCGTGGATCCGGTTGGCTGATGTTGCGAATGTTGAATATCAATCTGGTCCACCGCAAGTAAGACGAGATGACGTTCAACGTCGAGTGGTGATCCAAGCGAATGTGCAAGGTCGAGATATGGGCAGTGTAGTAAGTGATATTCGCGCGGCTATTGATAGTAAAGTTGACTTACCAACAGGTTATGGTGTTGAAATCGGTGGTCAATTTGAAAACCAGCAACGAGCACAAAAACGCTTGGCAATCGTGGTACCGCTATCCTTGGCGCTAATAGCACTTTTGCTTTACTTCGCATTTGGTTCACTGGCTCAGGCTGCGCTTATTTTAGTGAATGTGCCGCTGGCGGTCATTGGTGGAGTATTTTCTTTATATATCTCAGGACAATATCTATCGGTCCCAAGCTCGGTTGGGTTTATCACCTTATTCGGTGTCGCGGTACTCAATGGTGTGGTCATGGTTGAGAGCATAAACCAGCGATTGGCTGCGGGAGAATCGCTTCATTCAGGTGTCTTTGAGGGAGCAATTTCAAGGCTTAGACCCGTGCTTATGACTGCGATCACCTCAGCCCTTGGCCTTATTCCTATGTTGTTGTCGACAGGAGTGGGCGCTGAAATTCAAAGGCCGCTTGCCAGTGTAATTGTTGGTGGATTATTAACGTCAACCTTGCTGACTTTGTTTGTATTGCCAGCACTTTATCCACTATTCTCAAAGCAAATTAAAAATTTGTAACGCGTCGGGGCCACTGAAAGTGGTCCCTTATTCGAGTCAGTAAATAGGAGTGAGTATGTCTCACGCACATCATCACCATCATGGAAACAAGCTCGGTTGGGCCGTATTTGTTAATATTCTACTGAGTGTCGCACAGGTCGTTGGTGGCATTCTCTCAGGCAGTCTCTCTTTGGTTGCTGATGCGTTACATAATTTAAGTGACGCAGGTGCGCTTATTATCGCGTTAGTTGCGCAAAAAATTGCAAGAAAGCCGGCCTCACTCGAACTCACTTATGGCTACCAACGTGCTGAAATAGTCGGGGCGTTAATTAATAGCGCGACACTCATTGTAGTTGGGATTTATCTGCTATTTGAGGCGATTTCTCGATTTTTAAACCCCGAACCAATTGATGGTTGGATAGTGGTGTGGCTCGCAGCCTTGGCGTTAGTTATCGACGTTATCACAGCGCTTATTACTTATTCTGCTGGTGCAAAAACCAGCCTAAATATTCGTGCGGCGTTTATTCACAATGTTTCCGATGCTGCGGCTTCCGTTGCGGTGATCGTGGCTGGAACATTAATCATCTTATATCAATGGTATGTGGTGGATCTTATTGCTACCGTGTTGATCTCCGCGTACGTGATTTTCCATGGCGTCGAACTGAGTAAAAGTAGTATTAGAATTCTCATGCAGGCAACGCCAGATAATGTCAATATTCAAGAGATTAAGGAATACCTTGAGACTCAAGAGAATGTTAAGACGGTAAGTCATATTCATGTATGGCAGCTCAATGAACATGAACATATTTTAGAGGCGCAAGTTGTCATTATGTCTTTGAGCGACCAAAGCACGCTCGCGCGGTTAAAAGCGGGTTTACAGTCGCGGTTTGGATTGTCGCATACCACACTTGAATTAACCGAGGAATCTTTGGTAACCCACCAGTGTGTAGAAATTAACTAAATACAAATGAAAATGGTTTGCATTAATGTTTTTGTGATCGTATAGTGCCTTAATAGCTCATACTGGTTTGCTTGCATAAGTAAGCCAGTTCGGTAAGAGGGTAAAATATGAAAAATCGCATGGACCTTAGTGCAAACCACTTAGCAAGTGGAGTTTGCACGTTATCTTCAGTGTTGTCACCTTGGCAAGCTAAAATACTCTCAGGTAATCAAGCATATCAAGCGCAAATATTTCTGCGTGCACGTGACGAATATCAGGTTGCATTGACACTCGCGACAGGTATTTTAGATGAGTTTTTATTATGCCAAAAAGACAGTGTCGTGATGAATGCCATAGAGCACAGTTTACCTGCCGTCGTCGTATCCGCGCATAATCTAGCCGACACCTTTATTGCGCTTGACCAACCAAATAGGGCGTGCCAGCAACTTATCGCAATCCATCTTAAAATACATGCAACCTACCTTGAATATAACAACGAACTTGCACCTATCGTCTTACATCATTTGCATAAAACTCGACAAGAGTTGATTCATTTTGCAACACGTTATCCTCATTTACCCGAGCTTATTCATCAAATTAACGAAGCGATGCAGGTAACACATCTGCATTCTCGCGTTTTACATTAACATTTGGAGGTCGAATGGCTTATACCTTACCTGAGTTACCGTACGCATATGATGCATTAGAACCGCATATCGACGCGAAGACGATGGAGATCCATCATACTTTGCATCATCAGACATATATAAATAAAGCAAACGCAGCGTTAGAGGGGACGGAGTTCGCAGGTAAAGACACCGAAACGTTGCTGAGAAACATTAAAACGTTACCTGAAAATTTACAAAAAGCAGTGCAAGAACATGTCGGCGGGCACAATAACCATAGTTTGTTCTGGCAAATTATGACTCCAAATTATGCGCCTTTATGTGATGGGCCGTTAAAACAAGCGATAGAAAGTGAGCTCGGTGGTTTTGATAGCTTTAAAACTGAATTTACAAACGCTGCCGTCAGTCGATTTGGCAGTGGTTGGGCATGGTTAGTTGTGGATGAAAATGGCAAGTTAGCGGTGACGAGTAGTCTCAACCAAGACAGCCCCTATATGGATCAGCACACCCCAATAATAGGTTTAGATGTGTGGGAACATGCCTATTACCTCAAGTATCAGAATCGTCGACCAGAATACATCGCCGCTTTTTACAATGTCATCAATTGGTCTGAAGTCGAGCGAAGATATAATCAAGCAATAGGTTAGTACTTTTCTTATTTCCTCAGTTAGTTAAGCCCCTTAGTGGGCTTTTTTCATTAATACCGCAAACATGGTTGAGTACCAAAAATGGCTAGTTTGCTATAGTGATAGCGATTAGACTGAGTGAAAACGAAGTACGAGCGAAAGTCATGTACACACCAGAAATTTGTTCTCAAGCTAGAAATAGTCGTGATGCTAGATTTGATGGGTTGTTTTTTGTTGCAGTCAAGAGCACCGGCATCTATTGTCGGCCAATATGCCCAGCACCTGCTGCAAAAGAAGAGAATGTAGAGTATTTTCAATTTGCCCACAATGCTGCGCAAGCAGGCTTTAGGCCTTGTATTCGCTGTCGCCCTGACAGCGCACCGGGCAGTTATGCATGGCTTGGCACGGAAACAACCGCAGTCAGAGCCAAAAAGTTAATCGATGAGGGTGCTTTAATACAGCACTCGACAGAAGACTTAGCCGATAGGTTAGGTATTTCGGTCCGTTACTTAAATAAAGTATTCAATCAATATTTTGGTACGAGCCCCAAACAATATGCACTTTATAAGCAATGTGACTTAGCTAAGCAACTATTACAGCAAAGTGATCTTGCTGTCACACAAATTGCGTTTGCCGCCGGGTTTAACTCATTGCGACGCTTTAATGATGCATTCCAGAAGCTGTATCAGTTATCACCAAGTCAACTCAGAAAAAATGAGGGTAATGGCTCAGCCATTGCGATTTACTTGTCCTATCGACCGCCGTACAACTGGGGAAAAATGCAGCAGTTTTTGGCGCTGAGAATTGTGCCAGGTATCGAGTGGTTAACAGAATATAGCTATGGGCGAACCGTGATGATACAAGGTGAAACAGGGCGCTTCAGCGCGACTATCGAGCCTGAAAACCATCGCTTTAAAGTGGATATCGTGCTCTGCGATTTATCTTTGTTAGTTCCGATGATTGCACAGATAAGACGTGTGTTAGATTTAGATGCGGACACCTGCTTTATTGAGTCCCATCTTCGTGAAGCCGCGCCTGGCTTGCCGCTACAAGAAGGGCTTAGATTACCCGGGATCTGGAGTGAGTTTGAAGCGGGAATGAGAGCTATTTTGGGCCAACAAATCAGTGTTCAAGCAGCGAGAAACTTACTTGCTTTATTGGTTGAAACACTTGGTGAGGCAGCCGAAAATGGTATGCGTTACTTCCCCAAACCCAAAGCCGTATTTGATAGTGATCTTGCCTTTTTCAAAATGCCGGCGCGGCGGAAAGCGGCTATTAAAGCTTTTGCTGAGCAATACGTTGGTTCGGAACATGTTGAGCTTGATAGTTGGCTGAATATTAAAGGTATAGGTCCGTGGACTGTCGATTATGCAAAAATGCGCGGATTGAGTCATCCAGACATTTACTTGGGGGGGGATCTAGGGGTCAAAAAAGCAATGGAAAAATCCTTAACAGCAATAAATATCGAAAAATGTGCCCCATTCCGTTCTTATTTAACTTTTCAACTATGGCAACAATTATGATTGAAACTACATTAGCCTCCCCCACTGGAGAGTGGATAATACAAGCCTCCAATGATGGTTTACGATATGTCGGATTCTTTCCAAAAACACGCTACGGGCAAGGGGAAAATCTCCATACAGAAATGGCAAAAAAACAGTTAACTGAATATTTTGCTGGTAAACGTCAATGCTTTGATGTGGCGCTCGATGTCGATGGTACACACTTTCAAAAGCAAGTCTGGCAGGTGTTGGCACAAGTACCATTTGGTGAAACGCATAGCTATGGCTGGATAGCTGAGCGCTTAGGTAACAAAAATGCCGTCCGTGCTGTTGGCGCTGCGAACGGCAAAAATCCAATTAGTATCATCGTGCCTTGTCATCGCATTATTGGTGCAAATGGAAAGCTAACAGGATATGCTGGTGGACTTGAAGCGAAAGAGTGGTTGTTGCAACACGAGGGAGTGAGCTTCAAAAAATAGAGTATACTTGAAAGAACAACGAGTTTTAGTAGTCAATCGTTGTTCTTTCGATGGTTTGATGTTTGGAGTGAGAGTTGAGACTGCTATTTATCGCCTTTTACGTTTTTGCTTCGTGGGCCAGTATGGCGGCAGAGATTCGCTTTTGTTATGAAGATAAACATGCTCCACCCTTTATCCATGGGGCAGGACAAACTGTGCCATTGGAAAATCCAGGTGTTACGATCCAAATCGTACAACAGCTAGATCTGCATGTGAAAGAGGTGAACTTCACATACACCCGAAAGCCATGGAGTCGTTGTTTACATGAGTTGGAAAATGGCAAAGTGGATGCTGTAGTTGCAAGCCATCGTGAATCTAGAGAGTCGCTGATGGCATACCCAAAAAACTCTGATGGCACTATCGCGCAGCAATATGCAATTAATCGGATCAGCACTTGTTTGCTCAAAAGTAAAACGAGTAAAGCAACATTAAACCTGAACACAGAAATAGAACTCGCAGTCCCTCGTGGCTATGCTATTCGCGAAAGTATGCCCGAGCATTTTTCCATATTCGAAACTGACTCGTTAGAGCATGCTATTGCACTGGTTGAAAATGAATTACTTGATGCAACTATTGGCCTTTGCCAAATTGGTAATATGCCAATCACATTATCGCCCCCCTTTAACCACTTAGAAGCGGTTTTTCCTCCGTTGGAAACGTCGTTTGGTTTTATGGCATTTTCAGAACAGTTTTATCAGCAGCACCCTGAGTTAAGCTGGAAAGTGTGGCGTGCAAGTCAGCTTATTAGCCTCGACACCTTATATAGTGAGTATTTGCGTTCACAACCTAGCCAAATGGATAAGCAATAGATCTTTTAATCGTTAGCCAGTAAACTAGCGCGAATTTTTATTTCGAAATATCTATTATGGCCCAGCTTTATTTTTACTATTCGGCAATGAATGCCGGTAAATCTACGACTTTATTGCAGTCGGCATTTAACTACCGAGAGCGAGGCATGCGCCCGTTTATTATCACCGCTGCAATTGATAACCGTGCTGGTGTGGGCAAAGTAGCGTCTCGTATCGGCTTAGAAGCTGAGGCGCAAGTTTTTGAAAGCCAAACCGATGTGAAAGCATTACTGATGTCTGCTCATACCGAGAATAAAATTGATTGTGTATTGGTGGATGAGTGCCAGTTTCTAACAAAAGCTCAAGTCGCAGAGCTGACGGATATCGTCGATGAGCTGCGGATCCCGGTATTATGCTATGGTCTTAGAACCGATTTTCGTGGTGAGCTGTTTGAAGGCTCGCAATATTTACTGGCTTGGGCAGATAAATTGATTGAGCTAAAAACTATCTGTCACTGTGGTCGTAAAGCAAACCGAGTACTTCGCACCGATGAGCACGGTAAAGCTATCGCAGACGGTGATCAGGTTGTGATCGGTGGTAACGATAGATATGTTTCTCTTTGTAGAAAACACTATAAAGATGCGCTAAACGCTTAAGCGAATTCAAACCTAGTGTGCTGTTAAGAGCGATCTCTCTACAGTACACATTGTTTCCAATAACACTCAGCTTTCTTGTCTTATCATAGTGCTAAACCCAGATCCTTTTCGATGCGAATAACTTGGTAAATTAGAGGATATGTACCATTCTTAAAGCATAGGATTGAAGGTACAATTTTCATGAGCCAGCAGCCACTATCATTTTTGAACGTTTCAGAGCCAGATGAGCAAAACCTAGACGAGTCTACATCTCCGTGGGTAGTATTAATTGTAGATGATGAGCCAGAAGTGCACGAGGTGACTAAACTTGTGTTATCAGCTTATCGGTTTGAATTAAAACCGCTCGAACTAGTTCATGCCTATAGCAAAAAAGAAGCGATTGATATTCTAAACCATCGAAATGATGTTGCACTAATCTTGCTCGACGTCATTATGGAAAGCGAAGAAGCGGGTTTAGAGTGTGCCCAATACGTACGTGAAGAACTTGGAAATCATAAGGTGAGAATCGTACTTCGCACAGGCCAGCCAGGCAGTGTGCCAGAGCATGAGGTCATGCTTAGGTATGATATTAATGATTATAAAAATAAAACGGAACTCACTAAATCCCGCCTATTCTCCATGCTAACCAGCTCTCTTCGCTCTTACCGAGATTTAAATCGGCTTGAACTGCTAACCAACGAATTAACTAATCTCAATGAGGGGTTAGAAGAAAAGGTCAAGCAGCGTACCCGCGAACTTGAATTGTCTAATGAAGCTTTACGAGACGCATACAACCGTATTGCTGAGCAGCAGCAAGCCTTAATCCAATCAGAAAAACTCGCGTCGGTAGGGCAGTTTGCAGCAGGTGTTGCGCATGAAATTAATAACCCACTAGCGTACTTAAAAAGTAACTTAGAGTTTGTACAAAGCTCTCTAGTTAAGTCGTATCGAGCTTGGCAGTTTTTGGTAAATAATTCGCAGCTTTCTTTGGAATGTGCAAAATCACTGAGTGAATTGGAAAAAGAGTATCAACTGAATTGGGCTCTGAGTGAAAGTGATGATGTGATGGCTGAAATGCACTCGGGACTCGACAGAATTCAATTGATTGTTAAAGAGCTGAGTGTGTTTTTTGAAAGTAATCAAACCCAGTTTCAGCAAGTGGAGTTTTATTCTCAAATTATGGACTCGGTAATGATTAATTTGGAGTTAGATGGTACAAATTTGAGCCTTATTGAATTTGAAAAAGGAGAGCGATTTGAAATTCATTGTGCCCCAGCACTTTTAGAACACAGTATTTATTGCCTTATAAAGAATGCGTTAGAAAGTTCGGGTAGGGTGCGTAAGGCGATTAAAATCACCACGAAAGTTGAAGATCAAACGCTCGCGATTGATATCTTTGATTATGGTGAAGGGATTGCGGACAGGCTGGTACATAAAGTATTCGACCCTTTTTATACCACTAAAGCCTCAGAAAAACACGTGGGACTTGGGCTGACAATTGCATCTAACATTATTAAGTCTCACGGTGGAGAATTATCTTTAACGTCAGTGATTGGTAACGGCACCAAAGCAACCATCACTTTACCCTTAATCTAATTGCTAGTGCACTCTCTCTACTTTACCTTGATGCTAAAGTTAGCATGATAAGTGCTATCAGGGCTTACTCTGAGCTCACACTTATCATACTTTATTACTTTGTTCTTTTACTTAAATATATACCGAGGTTAATTGAGCCTTATTACTTCGCCAAGTCCTAGCGCCGTTAGGCGATTAGCTTGGGTTTTTGCATCTCCAACCACGATGTATATTAGTTTATTCGGATGAATATACTGCTTGGCAAGTCCCTTCATGTCTTCAACTCCCAGTCTTTCGATTTGTTCGTTGCGTTGCTGCATAAAGTTGTTTGCCAAATTCAGAGCCCCAATTTGTTCAAGTACTTTAACTTTTGCCGTTAAGGTTTCAAAGCGTCTGGCATTACTTTTTAAATAGTAATTTTTTGTCGTTGTTAAATCGGCTGAAGTGTATGTGTTTCCGTACTCTTCAACGATCTGTTTTACTAACTCCAGAGACTCCAAAGTGACATTGCTTCGCACGTTAGATTTTATTTCAAACATTGAAGAGTATGGTGTAGCGTCAAATTTTGAGCGTATATGATAGGTATAACCTTTGTCTGCTCTTACATCCTGAACAAGGCGAGAAGAAAACCCGCCGCCGCCAAGGATATAATTCATCGCTGTCGCATTAAAGTAGTCGGTGTGGTCTGCTTTAAGTGACGGATGAGCAATGAGTAATGTCGATTGCTTTGCCTGCGGAATATCATAAAAATATACTGCTGCAGAATTAAGTGCGTTTGGCTCAGGTAAAAGAGGAACTGTTGCTTTTGATGCGGGCCAGTTTTCAATTAGTTGTTCAAGAGACTTTTGAATATCAGCATGTCTGACAGCACCTGCTACATATAATTTTGCCAATTGTGGGGCGATATTTTTTTGGTGGTAGGTTTTTAGGTCATCAATGGTTATCTTCGAGATACTTTCCTCTGTGCCCAGAGTATTATTTGCTAACGGGTGATGTTTTGGATACGTAAGCTTGTATAGCTCTTTTTGGGCAATGGCTTCGGGATCTGCTGATGATTGTTGTAGTTGTCCGGTAACTGTTTGTTTAGCGAGTTCAAATTCAGTTAAATCCCACCTCGGTTGTGTCAGTATTTCACCAATTAATGCCATTGTGGCATCATAATTACGTGCCAGAGTACTTGCTTTTAGCACTATTTGCTCGCGCTCTGCTGTTACTGTGATAGTTGAGCCTAGCTGTCTAATCTCATTGTTTAACTCTTCAGCTGATTTTGTTGCTGTCCCTCTGGTCAACATATTTGCAACTAAGTTAGCTGTGCCATTTTTATCTGGCGACTCTAGTAACAATGCACCATCGATAGTAAGTTTTATTTCAACCAATGGCACTTCGTCACTGTATAACGAAAAGACTTCTAGTCCATTTTTTAACTGGGCTATTTTTACATCTGGCGTTGGTATTATCGGAGTTTTTCCAAACTCGGGTTCTATGGAACGATCAAAGCTAGATGGCGTTTTGCTAATTTGGAGAGGTTTGACTGTATCGAGTTTGCTGATATCTTCAAGGTTGATCTGCTCTTCTTTAATCACTGCCTTTTGGGCGGTGTCAACAGCGAGTTGTTTACTTCCTTTAGGTACAAAACTAGTTGAAACAAAAGGCTTGTTCTTTAGGTATGTATTATAAACACGCCAGATATCGTCTGCGCTGACTGCACGCATCAAGTCAATTTCTTTATTAATGTATCCAGGATCATTTAGCAGCAAATTGTAATCGGCAAGCGCGACGCCTTTATTTACAACACTTGATAGATTCCGATAATACTCAGTTTCTATACCGACTTTTACCCGATGAAGATCGTCTTGTGAAAATGCTTCTGTTTCGAAGCGCTTTAGCCCTATTTCAACCGCTTGCTCAACTTGATCTAAATCGACACCGTCGTAGGCGGTAATCATCATGATCAACTCGCCAGCTAATTCAGAGCGGATATCAAGCAGCATTAAGCCGGAGCTTAATTTCTGCTTCTCAACGAGCTCATTGGTTACAGGCGCTTGGTTGCCATCAGTTAACAGCTTAATTAGCACATCCATTGCATAGCTATCTGGATGAAAACGCGGCATAGAAGGCCATGCTTGTGTTAATTGAGGAACTTGCGCAAAACTATCTTCATGATAGCGTTTTTTGCTGCTCGTCAACACGATAGGTTGCTTCGGTTGGGGTGAAACTTCCGGTCCTCTTGGAATATCGTTAAAATATTTTTCGACCCAAGCTTTTGCCTGAGTACTATCAAAGTCTCCAGAAATCACTAACGTAACATTATTCGGTCCATACCACCGTTTATAGAAGTCTTTGACGTCTTCGACAGAAGCGCTAGCTAGATCCTCAAGAGAGCCTAGTGGTAGCCAGTTGTAGGGATGATCGGCTGGATACAAGTTTTTTGTAATTACATCAAATACATGACCGTAAGGTTGGTTAGTGACGCGCTGGCGTTTTTCGTTCTTTACTACTTCTTTTTCTTGTTGTAGAACAGGGGGGGTTACGGTGTTGATGAAATAGCCTAGTTTATCGGCCTCTGCCCAAATCATCTTCTCCAGTGCATCATTGGGTACCGTTTGCATGTAATTCGTGATATCTCGGTTAGTTGAGCCGTTTGCACCAGAGCCACCCACTCGAGCACTTAACTTGTCTAGCCCACCTTTACCTAAATTTTCAGACTCTAAAAATAATAAATGCTCGAATAAGTGAGCAAATCCAGTTTTGCCTACCTTTTCACGTGCTGAGCCAACATGTGCCGCGAGTGTGACCGCAACGACCGGATCGGACTTATCAATATGAAAAACAACATCTAAGCCATTATCTAAAGTGAACTTCTCAAAATCCACGTGAAAAGACGAGTTGGCATGCTCAGGGACTTCGGTTGCTGGCTGAACTGTAATATCTTGTTTTTGGAGATTAGAAGTAGAACATCCTGAAAGAGTGAACAAACTTGCCGTGATAGCAAGAGCAAGTGGTTTAACGTTCATTAACTTACCTTTTAATTATTATTTCCTGTTAATTTAAACAGTTGCGGAGCTGTTGTCCATAAATAAGGGAATATTCCTTCGTACCAGTTTCCGACATTCTTATGTGTCCGAACCGGACACTTTTTCCGTCCGCGGACACATTTTATCCTCTTATAAAATGAAATAAATCAATAATATCAAAAGTTTATGTTTTGGCATAAAGTTCGCCTCTCTTTCTGCATACAAACTAATAAAGAAGATACGTTATGTGGTTAAGTACTGCTTTTTTAATTTCACCCTTGATGATGTTGGCTGTAGCAACGGTCGTAGCGGTATTTGACTCGTTAATTCGAGGAGAATCATTATGATTAAAGACACAAGCGGACAAGACGAAGTGCTCCAAACTGGTAAATCCAAAAAGAAGCTTGGTCTTGTAATAGCGGGTGTTGTCATTATTGCAGCGCTTAGCGCACAAGTCGTGTTGGGTGGACCCAATGCTAGTAGCTCCGTGGCCAAAGATAGAGTGCAAATTGCAGCTGTGACTTTCGGCGAGTTTACCCGCGATATTGCCGCCACAGGTTTTGTGGTTGCTGCAAATGCACCACAAATTTACAGTCCGGAGCAGGGTTATGTCTCTTTACAGGTTAAAGCGGGTGATAGCGTGACTCAAGGTGAAGTGCTAGCAACGGTCAAAAGTCCAACTTTAACCAACCGGCTCCAACAAGAAGAAGCTGAGCTGCAAAGACTGAGTGGTGCGCTTGAAGGGAAGAAGTTGGATGTTAGACGTCAAAACTTGGCGTTAAATCGTTCCTTAGATCTTGCTCGCGTCGAACTATTAGCGGCAGATAGAGAAGACAGGCGAGCTCAGTTGTCTATTCAAAAAAACCTCATCAGCCAAATTGATTTAGAAGAAGCGCAAGACGACCTAGCGCGGGCAAAATTAAACTTCAATCATGCAGAGCAAGAAGTTGCGCTAGGCAAAGATACTTTGGCGTTTGAACTTAAATCTGTTGAGAATCAGCTTGAGCGGCAACGTTTAATTGTCGAGGAATTAAAACGTAAAGTTGCAAGTTTAGATGTGATTGCGCCAGTTTCAGGCATAGTCGGTAATTTATTAGTTGATCAAAATGCGCTTGTCAATGCTAACCAAGGGTTGATGAAACTCGTTGACTTAAGTGCTTATGAAGCCGAGCTGCAGGTTCCTGAAAGTTATGCGGCAGAGCTTGGGCTCGGGATGGCTGTCGAGCTTAGGATTGGCAACCAAAATATTTCTGGCGTGTTATCTGCGATTTCTCCAGAAGTAAATAACCGTGAAGTCACCACTCGAGTACGCTTTTCGGACGAAAACATTGATGGCATTAGACAAAACCAACGTTTGTCTGCTCGGATTTTACTAGAGCACAAAGAAAACACCTTAATGGTCAAACGTGGCGCTTTTATGAGTGAAGGTGGACACATTGCTTACAAAATAAGTGGTGATATCGCTGAGCGAATTGAGATCACTACCGGTACCGCAAGCATCAGTGAAGTTGAAGTGCTTAATGGTTTAAAGCAAGGCGATCAAATCATCATCAGTAGTTACGACGCATTCGAACGTGCGCCCAGTATCTTATTAAGATAAGAAGGAAAATAATAATGTTAGTTATGAATAATATCGGCAAGGTATACCAAACTGATATGGTGCAAACGCACGCGCTCAGAGACTTTAACCTGCAAGTAAATGAAGGAGAGTTTATCGCGGTAACAGGCCCTTCAGGCTCAGGTAAAACGACCTTCTTAAATATCGCAGGGATGCTAGAAGGGTACTCTAGTGGTCAATATATGCTAGATGGAATCGATGTTGGTAAGCTTAACGACAATCAAAGAGCTGATCTGCGAAATCAGAAAATCGGTTTTATTTTCCAAGGCTTTAACCTTATCCCAGATTTAAACTTGTACGAAAATGTTGAAGTGCCACTACGCTATCGTGGTATCAAGGCGGCTGAGCGCAAGCGCAGAATTGAAAACTGCCTCGAACAAGTTGGCCTTGCTGGCCGCGCAAAACATTTGCCACAACAGTTGTCCGGCGGACAGCAGCAGCGTGTGGCTATTGCAAGAGCACTTGCTGGTGAGCCACGATTCTTACTCGCCGATGAACCAACGGGGAATTTAGACAGTTTAATGGCGCGTCAGGTGATGGAATTACTAGAACAAATTAACCGTGATGGCGCAACCATAGTCATGGTTACCCATGATCCGGAGCTTGCAAGGCGTACACCAAGAAATATCCAAATTGTAGATGGACAGGTTGCAGATTTTACTTTGTATCAAGGTAAAGGTGCGGCTTCACAAGCGTTGAAATCTCAGGTAGGAGCGTAAGTTATGTTTGCCCATTACCTTGATTTAGCTTGGCGTAGCCTAAAAGCCACGCCACTTGCGACTAGCCTAATGGCGCTGGCTATTGCCATTGGCATTGGCGTCACTATGGTGAGTTTGTCTGTGTATCACATGATGTCCGCCGATCCAATTCCAAGCAAAAGTAGCAAACTCTATGCTGTACAGCTACAAGCGATGGATGAGGGACAAACCTATCATTCAGCTGATGATATTCCCTTTCAGCTGACATTTTTAGATGCGAAAAACCTGTATCAAACGCTAACCATCGACAAAAAAGTCGCGATGTTTAAATCTGGTTTTGCGGTTCATGTAAACAACCCCGAAGTGAGCCCCATGTTGCAAACGACACGGCTAATCACTCGAGAGTTTTTCGCCATGTTTGAGCTGAATTTTTTGTATGGTGGAGTGTGGAGCCAAAGCCAAGCAGACAATGCTGCACCAGTGACTGTTATTGACGAAACTATCGCACAAAAGTTATTTGGCCGCAGTGATGTGGTGGGAGAAAGTATTTATTTAGCGCAGCGAAGATATCAAGTCGTAGGGGTAACTAGAGAGTGGCAGCCAAACGTTAAAATGTATGACTTAAACAATGGCGCGTTTGCTGATGCCGAGCGTATCTTCATTCCCTTCAGTCATGCGGCAGCTTATGAGATTGATACTTGGGGAAATACAAACGGTTGGAAGCGCGAAGAGATTAACAACTTCACAGACAAAATGAATTCAGAAATGCTTTGGACTCAGTTTTGGGTTGAATTAGAGAATGAAAAAGAGCAACAAGCGTTAGCAACACAACTGGATAATTACATCCAAACCCAACAAGATTTGGGAAGATTTAACCGTCAAACACGAGAATTTTCACTTCGAAATGTCACTGAATGGCTTGAGTACAATAATGTAGTTAGTGAAGATAACAAAGTCATGATTGGTTTAAGTTTTATGTTCCTTGCTGTTTGCTTAGCCAATATTCTTGGATTGTTACTTGCGAAATTTCTTAAACGTGCCCCTGATGTCGGCGTAAGAAGAGCACTTGGCGCAAGTAAAACGCAAGTGTTTTACCAACACTTGGTTGAAGTGGCGTTGCTTGGTTTTATGGGGGGAGCGATAGGGATAGTTTTTGCTCAGTTTGGCTTATGGGGGATCCGTAAAACTAGCCATGTCTACGAAAGCCTTGCAACGATGGATGTCGCTATGCTGTTAGCTGCGCCGAGCATTGCTATTGTGACTTGTATTCTTGCAGGGCTTTACCCAGCTTGGATAGTGTGTAAAACATCACCAGCAACTTACTTAAAGGTGCAATAAGGAGAGTCCCATGTTGGAATTAAAACCCATTATCAATGCGCTATTGCGCTCTAAAGTTGGTGCCATACTTGCCATCCTACAACTTGCCTTGACGTTGGCAATTGTCAGTAATTCGCTGTCCATTATTAGTGAGCGCGTCACCTATCTCAATAAGCCAACAGGCTATCCAGAAGAGTCGATAATTACCTTCAGTGTCATGTCGTTTGACGACAAGATAGATGCAAATCAGCAGCTTATCGTTGATGAGAGAATACTAAACAGTATCCCTGGTGTTATAGAAGCTGTGGGAGTGAGCTCGGTTCCCCTTTCAGGAGGAGGTAGCAATTCTGGATTCAGTTTAACCCCTGAAGACGATAGTAAACATACCAATGCGGGCCATTTATACGCTAATGAGCAAGTGATCCGCACCTTGGGCGTAAAATTGATAGAAGGCCGTGATTTCACATCTGGTGATGTCTTGATCTCAAGCGAATATGCTAAGCAACCCGATGTTGTTATCGCCAGTAAGGCTTTTGCGGACGAGATATTTGGTGAGGGGAAAGGACTGGGCGAAACGATTTATTATGGTGGCGGTCCGTTAAAAGTTGTTGGGATTGTTGAGCGTATGACTAATGCTTGGCCGCGTTTTAACAATGCTGATCGCTTAATTATTTTTCCCATGGTGAATGCGAATGGATTTCAAGATTTCTTAGTTCGTACTGATCCTAGTCTGCGTGACGAAGTAATGAAAAAAATAGAGGCGGCGCTGCTTCAAGAAAACCCTAGTCGTGTGATCACTGGCATTAAAGGGCTTGATGAAGTTAAGGAAAGGTACAATTCGAAAGATATACTGATGTTGAGAATGTTGCTTGTACTCATTAGTGCACTGATAGCAGTAACTGCGCTGGGAATATTTGGTCTTACTCAGTTTAATATCAGTAAACGTACCAAGCAGATTGGTACTCGTAGAGCCCTAGGCGCGCGTAAATCAGCAATTGTTCGTTACTTTGTGGTTGAAAACCTCATTGTTTGTGCAATTGGCTTAGTACTTGGTACGGTGGCTACGATTTTCTTAGGACAAAAGCTGATGTCTTTGTACTCAGTGCCGCCACTAGAAGTAAGCTATATTTTAATAACGGCGCTTGGGCTTATCATGCTCTGTATCGCGTCAGTTATTTTTCCTGCTAAGAAGGCGGCGAACATTTCACCGAGTATCGCAACAAGAAGTGTATGACCCTTATGCCAGTAAGCAACCTAGTTGGCATTACTTTAACTTGCGTTGTTTAAGTTGTGCTAGTATGGGCAACATGTAATAACAAGAATAAAATCATATGGATAAAATCTTAATTGTGGATGATAACCCTGCAGTGCTTGATGCACTGTCATTGTTACTAGAGCTGCATGATTATCAAGTAGTTACCGCGAGCTCACCGTTAGAAGCAATTAAAGTGGTGTCGTTTCAGCAAATAGCACTTGTTATCCAAGATATGAACTTTAGTGCAGACACCACCTCAGGAGAGGAGGGAGCTGCGCTATTTCACCAATTGAAAGCACTAAATGCAAAACTCCCTATTATCTTATTAACGGCTTGGACTGAGCTCACCACGGCGGTTGAACTGGTAAAAGCCGGAGCGGCAGACTATCTAGCTAAGCCTTGGGACGACCAAAAGTTACTCACGACGATTGCAAATCTCGTTGCGCTTGGCGAGGCACATAAGCAAGTGGCAAACTTTGAACGGGCTGAACAAGAACGCCAACAGTTTAATCAAGGGGCGGATTTATGCGGGGTTGTGTATAAATCTGTGGCTATGCAGCGAGTCATAGATATGGCGCTGCAAGTTGCCAAATCTGATGTGTCAGTATTAATAACCGGTCCAAATGGTAGCGGTAAAGAAAAAATCGCGGAGATCATTCAGGCGAACTCACCACTAAAAAACCAACCCTTTGTCAAAGTGAATGCAGGCGCGCTCCCAAGTGACTTAATCGAAGCTGAGTTATTTGGTGCTGAGAGCGGTGCTTATACCGGTGCGAATAAGCAGCGGATTGGCCGCTTTGAAGCCGCTGATAACGGCACGTTATTTTTGGATGAGATTGGCAATTTACCTCTCCCTGAGCAAACGAAGTTGCTACGTGTTTTGCAAAGTGGCGAGTTTGAGCGGTTGGGGTCAGTCGAGACAAAAAAAGTCTCGGTTCGTGTCATCTCAGCAACGAACGCGGATCTGCTAGCGGATATTCGAGGGGGGAAATTCCGTGAGGATCTATATTATCGCTTAAATGTTATCGAGCTAAACTTACCCGCGTTGTCACAGCGAGTGGATGATATTTTACCTTTGGTTGCACATTTTTTACCTGCAAGAGTACTTACATCGGATGCTCAGCAAGCATTATCTCAACACCTTTGGCCTGGCAATGTACGGGAGCTCGAAAATGCCTGTAAACGGGCGGCGGTATTGAATCCTGATGGCGAACTCAGTGCGAAGGATTTTGGTCTTGATGTGCAGGCAAATACAGCACAAGTTAGCGTATCACAAACCATACGAGAACCCAGTAAAGAAGAATTGGAGCAGGCGCTAAAGACTCATCTGGGCGTGATTGCGAAAGTAGCACGACATTTCAACATGAGTAGACAAGCGCTTTATCGTCGCTTGCAAAAGTTTGGCATTGAATATTAAGGACAATAATGACGACCTCGCAGCAACATGCATTGATCATTGCCATCAGTATTATTATTGGCCTTATTCCTTTATGGTTCTTACTCGATGATCGCAGCGGTTTCATTGTAATAGTATTGGGTTCCGTCAGTGTTGCGCTTGTGCTGTATAAACTATTTATGCGTGAAAACAAAGCGGGATGGGAGGCATTAGAAGTCGGCTTGATGAACTTTAAGGATGGGGAGTTTTCTACGTCCATTACCTATAACGCTAATAATGAACTCGGTCGACTGTGTCAGCTATTCAATGAAACAGCAAAGCAGTTGCGAGATAAGAAACAATGGATTTATCAGCGTGAGTTGATGCTAGATAAAGTGCTTGAGTCTTCACCTCAGGTACTTTTACTCGTCAACTCACAGGGTGTGGTGGTATTTGCCAACAATAGTGCTAAAACTTTTTTTAACTGTGAGTATCGCTTGGAAGGTGAGTGTTTTAGTAAGTTAATATCTGAAGTCCCCGATGAACTTCAGCAAGCTGTAAGCAACCAACTTGATGGCTTGTTCTCGATACAAAACAGCAGTGGTGAGTCGCAAATGTGGCATCTCGCCAATGGGGAGCTCTTGCTCAACAACCACTTTCACAAATTATATATTTTTAAACAGTTCACACGAGAGTTGAGCCGCCAAGAAGTGCAGGTTTGGAAGAAAGTGATCCGCATCATTAGCCATGAGTTAAACAACTCGTTAGGGCCTATTTCATCTATGCTGCACAGCGGGCAGATCTTGGCTGAACGCGCGGATGAGCCTAGACTAAGTCGAGTCTTTGCGACGATAGAAGAGCGTATTGTGCATCTTAGCGAGTTTGTTCAGGGCTATGGTAAGTTTGCTAAACTTCCGCTGCCAAACATTGAACCTGTGGATTTGCAGGTTTTGTGTGAGCGGCTGCAAAGCCATTGGTCATTCCAGTATCAGCTTAATCAAAAGCAATTACAGGCGGACACGACACAGTTAGAGCAGTTACTCATTAATTTGATTAAGAATGCAATCGAGTCTGGCTCACAGAGTGATGAAATCTGCGTCCAATCAGAGCAGCGCAACGACGAGGTTTATATTTGGGTGCTCGATAGAGGTGAAGGCATGAGTGACTCTGTGATGGCAAGCGCCTTAATTCCATTTTACTCTACTAAAGCGTCAGGAACAGGGCTTGGTTTAGCGCTGTGCAGAGAAATTGTTGAAGCACACAACGGCCAGATCAGCCTCTATAATCGCGAAGGTAAAGGCTTGTGCGTCGAAATTCGGTTACCGAACAAATTATCCTGAGTTTAACTCAGGATAATTAACTTAAGACTGAGCTCATCAATTATTTTGGTGGATCAATCGAATGGTTAATGCTGGCATTAACCCTAAACCATCCTGCAATTGAATAGCGCTTTTCGTTGGCAACTAGTACTTCATGAGGAAATTCATCACTTAAAAAGGTAACTAGTGTGCCATAACTTGGCAGTACCGTTGTGAGTATCTCCTCGTGATTATCGGGATTATAAACAACTAGCTCGCCGCCATTGTCTGACGCCCATGACTGATTTAAGTACAATACCGTGGTCAAAATACGGTTGGTTCTTCCCTTAAAGGCGTCAATATGCTTTTTGTAAAACGCCCCTGGTGGATAAATGGCAAAGTGGCTTTCATAGCTAAAAAGTCCCATAAACAGCCGTCTGTTTAAATAGGCTTTTAGCTCGCCCATGTAGTTGAGCCAAACAGATTCCAACTCATTGCTGCTATCTAGCCAGTGAATTTTATCTCTGCGAATTTTCTTATTTTGCTCGTGAGAGGCTAAACGACCAATGCCAGCTTGCTTAAAATCATCATTGCTTAGCTCTGCTATTCTCAATTCCAACTTGGATAAAATGTCGGGACTGACGAAATTTGGCAAAATACTAATACCTGTGGTTTGTAAGTCCTGAGCTAATTTCTCGAACGGAAATTCTAAGTCTAAATCTAACAATAGCGGCGCCTCTAAAAAAGGTCTTTTTACCGCTTTGTTTGGTACCGATCCAGCGAGTTAATTTCACCTTGTCGATAAGCGAATTTTGTTAATGATGTTTTCACTGGCGGCTTCGATTAAATCAAGCACATGTTCAAAGCCATGTTCACCGCCATAATAAGGATCAGGTACTTCACGCTCAGCCATGTCACCAAACGCTAAAAACAGCTGAACTTTATGCGCTAAGTCGTTAGGACAAATGGAGAGTAGATCGCGGTAATTAGCGTTGTCTGCACACAAAACTAAGTCGTAATCTTCAAAATCACTGGGTTTTACTTGCTGCGCTGATATGCCTGAAAAGTCATACCCTCTTGCGCTGCCTGCTGCGACACTTCGTGGATCTGGAGGGTTACCTTGATGATAGCCAATGGTACCAGCAGAATCGATACGGATTGTTAACTCTGTTGCTTCGAGTTTGTGCTTTAATACCGCCTCCATAGTTGGAGAGCGGCAGATATTGCCCATGCAGACGACTAAGATACTAGAAATTGCGCTCATATTGTTGTCCTTCAAGTACGCTTTTATACCAATAGTATTCATTCTCCAAGTCTACCGACTTTTTAATTCAGAGCAAAATATAAGGCGCCGACTAATACCAACAGTATTAGGGCGCCAAATTTAACTTGTTAGTTTGGAAGGTTTTCGTGAGGACCAAATACCTCATAGAAGATTTGCTCGGCTTGTACACCGGCATTAATCAGTTGGGTTTTGATAAAGCGCATAAAGGCAACCGGGCCGCATAGGTAGAACTCTCCGTCTGTGAGCGGCAAAGTATTTTTGATTACGTTGATATCCATCAGCCCAGAATATGCACCATCGGCTTCTGACTCCAACCATGTAACCACATTAAAATCTCGGATATTGCTACCAAGCTCATTGATTTCTTGATTGAAACCTAAGTCACTGAAGGCTTTATTAGCGTGTAAAAAGTGTGCTTCGACTTCAGGTGAATGTTGGCTATGAACACCAAGCATGCAGAGCATAGGAGTAATTCCAACCCCAGCGCTAATGTATACCTTTGGACTGGCTGTGTGTTGTCTGACGAAGTCTCCAGCTGGTGGAGTGAGCTTGAGGACGTCGCCCACTTTAAGCGTATGAAGATATTGCGATACGGCACCGTCGTGTTTAGTCGAAATTCTAAGATACGAACCATTGGGGGCAACAGACAAAGAGTATTGGCGGATCTGCTGAAACCCTGCCACTTCTTTTGGTATAAAAACAGAAATAAATTGCCCAGCTTGGTAATGAGGTACGGCTTTACCGTCGACTGGTTTGAGATAAAAGCTCTTAATATTTTCAGTATTGCTTATTACCTTTTCAATCGTAAATTCACGCGTTCCTTGCCACCCACCTTGCTGATCAAGTGCGGTTTGATACAGACCATGCTCTGCGGTGATAAATAAATCTGCTAAAAACTGGTAGGCACTAAGCCAAGCTTGCTCTATTTCGTCTGTGAATTGTTCGCTGAACTCGGCTTTGAGTGTTGCAATTAAATGCCGGCCAACAATAGCGTATTGCTCAGGTAAGATCCCAAGGCTAACGTGTTTATGGTTGATACGTAAAATGGCGTCACTGAGTACTTCTGGTTGATCAATATAATTGGCATAGGCTGCTAATGCCGCAAATAGTGCCAACGGCTGTTTTCCCGAAGCCTGATGCGATTGGTTGAATACCCCTTTCAGCTCAGGGTGTTGATTGAACATATTATGATAAAACTTGGCGGTGATCTCGGGACCGACCTGAGCCAATAACGGTGCACTTTGTTTTACCAACTCAATCGTGTTGTTTGTAAGCATTAATATCTCCAATTTGAGAGTAGAGTTAACCCATTCGCCCATCGACGCGTTTTTGTACCAGCATGGGCGCGAAGGTAATGAAAAAAAGCATAAAACCAAAAACCCAAGCCACGGCACTTAACAGCCATGCATTGTGCGGGTTTATAAAGTGAATAAGGAATGCGCGGATAAGACCTGATGCCGCGATACAGATAAACGCCAGTATAGTTGTCGTGCCTACCTGTAATAGTCGACCAGTGTGGCCCAAGGTAACGCGAGTCATCATGGCTAAGATCATTAATCCCATGCCATTAATTGCCACTAAGTGAAGATGGCTGCGCAAATGCTCTGGTGCAAAGGTGTTGTTGTATGCGCTAAGTATTAAACCCACTGCGATTGCACAGTATGAAAGATATAATGACCAAAGCAGTGGTACGTTAAATAATTTACAGTTAAACCAATAGGTTGCTCTTATCGAGTGCAGTAGCCCAAGGAGCAGGAGTGCAACACTTAAATAGTGAGTATTTGGTATCGCAAACTGCAGGATATAGGTGAAAACGCAGATGATGGCGAGGTAGAAAATCGTCCTGTCTAACCTTGGAGTATGTGGTTTTTGTGCTTGCTGTAATCCTCGGGCAATAAAAAATGGAATAACGCGGCCACCCACTACACCAATCAACAGCATGTAAGCAACTAGCGTTGCTTGGCTTATAGCGCTCAGCAATAAGAAGTGCTGGTTGTGAAGTAAAATCAAAAATATGATGTTGCAGCCACACAACATACTTACAGCAAAAATAAAAACACGATTGTTTTTGGATTTTGCATCAACAATTACGGTCGTTAAATTGATTAGAACAATGAGCCAAAAACCCAGTTGTAGTAGCAAGGTGATGATGATTGATGAATTTGCCACAAAAAAGCTCAGCCTAGCAGCACACCAGATAATACAGAGTGACAGCAGTGCGCCACCATGTAATGTCTGTCTTTGCGTCCAATTTTTTGCCGCGGTTAGCAAAAAACCGGCGACGACAGCACCGCCAAAGCCAAATAGCATCTCGTGGGCGTGCCAATAGGTCGCTGGGTAATTATTACGCCAAACAACACTGCCATTGAGCAATAAAGCCCACACAGAAATACTCACGACAGCGAATAGGCCCGCGAGTAAAAATAGTGCTCTAAAGCCGAGCATCAACACGGGCCAAGTAGATGGTGTATACCAACACACTGCTTTTGGGCTGGGCTCTTCTAATTGGATTAAACTCATTTATTTAACCTCCAAACCTAGGTGGTATAGACAAACAAGGCGGATGACGTAGGCAAGCTTAATCAAGGCGGCCAATACGATAGTACTAATATGCGCTGCAATTTGTGAGAAAAGGCTGAAGCTTTCAACGCTAAAAAAACTCACTTGCAGTGACAGCATAAACGCTGCGAGAGATGTGAAAATGGCGATGTTGCTAAATCTTAAAAGCTGGTATGCGCGGCTCATCGTTAACTCTGCGAATGTTGATATATAGACTATCTATTGCAGGTGTTACGCCAACTTTAAAATTTCATATAAATCAATATTTTAGATTTACCTTGTTGATGTTTGAGTCAAATTGACCTACCTTAAGTAGTGTTTATCTGAATAAATTGAGTCTTTTTGACATGAATTCGTTAGAACTCTCCAAGTTACTTGAGCTTAGTATGTCGTTGTCACGACTTTCGTTAGCACAAGAGGGGCGCGAGGTTAAGCAATACGCTAAGTCCTTGCTATCAGCATTGAGTCAATCTGTTACCGCTGATGCCATCGCCATTCTCTATGGCGATCAGCATGCATTAACGATTCTAGCTTGCAATGGGTTGAGTGCGGACGCTGTTGGGCGGCAGTTTTTGCTCTCAGAACAACCTAGATTGATGTCTATTTTCGAGTCTGACGAGCTAGTTAGTTTTCCTGCCAATAGCAACTTACCGGACCCCTACGATGGACTGCTACTAGCTGAAGAAAGTCGCTTGCCAGTGCATGCCTGCATGGGATTCAAAGTCGCACTGCAAAGTAGTGTCTTATTGGTAACGTTCGACTGCCTTAAACCTGATAGCTTTGAGCACTTGTCTGACGTTTATATGAAAACCCTACAAACAATTGTCTCAAGTAGTGCATTACGTATGTTTGAGGCTGAGCGTCTCTATGAGCAAGCACGTTCATTTACACATACCCAATCCCAAAAGTCCGTTAAAAAGCAAATCTTGGTAGGAGAGAGTGCGGTGATGCACTCGCTTAAATCAGAAATTGAACTGGTAGCTGGCTCTGAGTTTAATGTCCTTATTCAAGGTGATACGGGAACGGGTAAAGAGTTGGTAGCAAAACATGTACACTTTAATTCCCAGCGAAATGACAAACCGTTTGTACAAATTAACTGTGCGGCGCTTCCTGACTCGATAGCAGAAAGTGAACTCTTTGGTCACAAAAAAGGGGCGTTTACTGGTGCCGATAAAGACCGATTAGGCAAGTTTGCAGCCGCAGATGGAGGCACACTGTTTTTGGATGAAGTTGGCGAACTGAGCCTGACTTTACAGAGTAAACTCTTACGTGTGCTGCAAAGCGGCGAGGTGCAAGCGGTAGGTGCTGACCGTATTCATATTGTCGATGTTAGAGTAGTTGCTGCCACTAATCGCGACCTAAAAGAAGAGGTGAAACGCGGAAAATTTAGGGCGGATCTTTATCATCGCTTGAGTGTGTACCCTTTATTTGTTCCTCCACTGACCGAAAGACTGGATGATATACCGTTGCTGGTTGGGTTCTTTTTAGAGCAGCTTAGAGGCACACTCAATGCAAAACAAGTGGTGATGGATAGGCAAGCACTCAGCCGGTTAATGCATTACGATTGGCCGGGTAATGTCAGAGAGCTTGAGCATTGTGTCAGTCGTGCAGCGTTAAAAGCTAAGCACCAACAGTGGCAGGCTAATATCATCGAGATCCATGACATAGATATTGAGCCAAAACACAATCAACAAAAACGGCAAGCTGATCGCCTTATTAAGGAAGAGAAAGCAGATCCTGTTACCATGAAACTCGCCGTAGAACTACTACAAAAAGATATGATCGTTAACGCGATGGAACGTAATGGGTTAAATTGGTCGGCAGCTGCGAGAGAGTTGGAAATGGATAGAGCAAATTTAGTTCGACTAGCTAAGCGTTTAGGGCTAGATGTTAAAAAGCAGATGAGCTGAGTAACCTGAGCTGCTTTTGTGAGTTTCAATAACTTAGCCTGTTTCTTATTCTGAGTTCAGATTGAATTCAAGCTATTCAAAAAATGAAACCCGAAATGTAATGAAAATTGTTATTAATACTCTTATAAGTTGTTTATTTTAAAAGGGTATATTAAGAAAACTGTTATTTTTATTTAATCTTGCGAAGAATAAATATTGAACTAGGGTTATAGGGCGTCACTCGACATTATTAGGGGGCCCTATGCAGGGTAATAAGCAAGTTATAACAGCGCTAAATCAAGTGCTTACGTTAGAGTTAACATCGATAAACCAGTTTTTTTTACATGCAAGAATGTACAAAAATTGGGGGCTTGAAGAGCTAAACGAGAAAGCTTACAAAAAATCTATCAAGGATATGAAGCAAGCGGATGACCTAATCGAGCGTATTTTGTTTCTTGAAGGGTTACCAAATCTCCAGCATTTAGAAAAGCTGCGAATAGGTGAGCATACCGAAGAAATGATGGCGTGCGATTTAGCGTTTGAACTCGATCAGCTACCGACACTACGCGATGCGATTGCGTTGTGTGAACACGAACAGGATTATGTTAGTCGAGAGCTACTAGAAGATATTCTTGAGTATGAAGAAGGTTATGTGGATTGGCTCGAAACGCAGCACTTCTTAATCAAAAATACTGGCATTGAAAACTATCTGCAATCGCAGATTGAGGGGTAAGTTATGCAAGGCAATTCTACCATCATCGACTTACTCAACAAGCAACTTACTCTCGAGCTTTCTTCTATGGATCAATACTTGGCTCATGCCAAAATGTATGAAGATTGGGGGCTTGAGAAGCTACATCACAAGTTATCTCACGAATACGAAGAAGAGCTTGACCATGCAAAACGGATCACCGAGCGTATTTTGTTTTTGGAAGGCACACCGGATACCGCTTCTCGTGCGCCAATTCACGTCGGTGCTGACGTGAAAGAAATGCTAGAAAATGACTTGGCAGCTGAAGTTTTGGTAAAAGATCATTTGAAAAAGGTGATAGCAGCGTGCGAGCAAGCGCAAGATTATGTCACGCGAGAAATGCTTGAAACTCTGTTAGATGATACTGAAATGGATCATATTTATTGGCTTGAGCAACACATTAACTTGATCAAATTAATAGGTCTACCAAATTACATTCAGAGTCAACTTGCAAGTAGTCCTGAATGACCCAACCACCGCACCTGCCTGAAGGTGCGGTTTCTTTATGCGCCATGCGATGTTCTGTTGAGCTATAACGTGCAAGGTATTCGCTATAAAATTAAGCAATCACAATGATTTGAACTAAAGTTTAGTTATGTGTTGAGTAATTAGTAATACAATGAAAATATTATTACTGTTTTTCTACCTGTTTAGCTCGGTTTGTCTCGCAGCAAACTCCAAGCAAGTGTTTCGTATTTATCATGACGCTGATTATTCTAATTTAAATGAGTCAGCCGAAGCGATAAAAATGGGATTTTTGACCGCATTCGATGAAGTTGATAATCAAATACAGGGTTTTAATATTGAATTAGTGAGCAAAGATCATCGCGGTAATAGTAATCGTAGTTTGCTCCATTTTAAGCAATTTTTAAAAGATCCCAATGCTTTGTTAGTACTTGGAGGCGTGCATTCTCCCCCCTATATTAAATTTCGTCAGTTTATCAACGAGAATAAAGCGCTGCTGTTGGTTCCTTGGGCCGCTGGTGGACCTATTACAAGATACCCGAGTAAGGACAATTGGGTGTTTAGGCTTTCGGTAGATGACACCAAAGCGGGTAAAGTACTCATCAATTATGCAAATCAACAAGGTTGTGTTGCGCCTCATTTACTCCTTGAGGATACTGCATGGGGACGCTCCAATTACGACACATTGTTAGGAGAGTATAAAAAGGCCAAGCCCAACAATGCGTTACCCGTATCCTGGTTTAACTGGGCCACTAAGAAAAATGAGGCGCGGATGATTATCCATAATATTATTGAAAGTGAACCACAATGCATCATTTTTGTTGGCAATGCGATTGAAGGAGTTGAGTTTGTAAGAGCCATGGCGAGTATTGATGAGGCGGAGCGCCTGCCGATTATAAGTCATTGGGGAGTGACAGCGGGTAACTTTTTTGGTGTTATTGGGGATAAGCTATCTGCAGATGTCTCATTGGCGGTACTACAAAGCTGCTTTTCTTTCGAGAATAAACCGTTAGGTGAGTTTTCAGCACGAGTATTTAATCGGGCAAGACGGCTTTTTCCAACTCAGTTTGCAACGCATGGGTTCGTTCAAGCTGCACCTGGATTTATCCATGGGTATGATATTGCCAAGCTTCTTATTGCGGCGGCAAAGCAAATAAAGCTGACAGATTCGGTTGCTACTAATAGAGCCTTGTTTAAAAGTGCATTGGAGGATTTGCAGTCGCCGGTCAGCGGCCTCATAAAAACCTATCAACGACCATTTCGGGAGTGGAGTGAAGAAAATGATTCCGCTCATGAAGCACTGACAGTGCAAGACCTGTGTATGGGACAATATCAATCCAATGGCAGTATTAAACTGGTTTATAGTTACTCGGGGTCAAATTGAAAAGTAAACTCACTTTGACGAGCAATCGCGCCTTTTATGCCTTTTTAGGGTTAACGGCTATCATTTCACTTCTGCTCAGCGCGCTCTTCGTTGGACTAAGAGCAAATGTCATAGTTGAAGATTTGGTAAGAGAAACGAATGAGACCCAAGCTCAACTCTCGGTAAACAATTTGACACAGTACTTGGAGAGCCGAAAACAAATACTATTTGATCTATCTTCGCACCCTATTGTTGTAAATGGTGCAATGGGAACAGGCTTTTCTGCAACACAATTACGAGATTTTCTGCGCAGTTTTCAAATTATAGGCAAAGCAGAGAAACTGATGGTAATTAACGTTCTGGGTGAAGTGGTGTATGCAAACTTTGACTCTAACGAAATATTAAGGCAACAGCCTATTTGGTTGGATAAGGTGATTAATGCTGAAATTAGTAATGCGATAGATTTAACTAAAGTTGCCAACCAGCATTTTTTTACGGTAGCGGTACCTATTTACTATAACGGCTTTGCTGAAGGAGCGCTTGTTGGTGAGTTTTCGACCAGCCTTGAAACCCTACTGGCGACTTCTTTAGATTCTCAACTTCATAGCATCTCGTTAAAAGGGCAATGGCTTGAATTTTCCGATGTTGAACGTGTTGAGGATTATTTTAGTATCAAGTCATTAGCTATTGGAACAACGGGGCTTCAATTAGACTATCGTTTACGAAAAAGCTTGGTTACTGACGAAGTGCAAATATTTGTCTTGGACCTTATAGGCGCGATAACCTTTGGGTTGCTCCTGTCCTTTGGCTTGCTTTACCTGTTTGGTAAACAACTATTGTTAAACCCGTTCAAGAAACTAGAAGAGTCCAGAGCAATACTTACGCGAAGTGAAGAGCGATTTAAACTCGCAATATTTGGCAGTGACGATGGCCTTTGGGATTGGGATCTTGAACGGAATACGGTGTTTTATTCAGATAGATTTAAATCTTTGCTCGGCTTTTCTCAAGAGACACAAGCCTTATTCTCTGCACATATTTCTAGTTTATTTGATCGTGTTCATCCAGCAGATCTCACCAATTTAGAAAACTCTATAAAATTCCATATGACGGAAGAAGAGCCTTTTGGTGTCGAGTGCCGAATAAAAACGAGGCAAAACAGCTATCGCTACTTTTGGCTCAAAGGCGCGGCAGCACTTAAAGATGGAAAAGCGAAGCGAATAGTTGGATCGCTTTCAGATATAACCGATCAAAAGCTTCATCAAGAAGCGCTGAAAAAGGCAAAGGAGCAAAATGACCTACTTGCTCAAGCAATAGAATGTGCAAATGTTGGCATTACAATTGTTGATGCAACAAACCCAGAATTACCGATCGTATTTGCCAATAAAGCTTTTAAACAGATCACCGAATATGGAGATGAAATACTTGGTAAGAACTGCCGCTTTTTGCAAGGAGAGCAAAGCCAACAGCAAGCTATAGACAAAATCAGAGCTGCAATAAAAGCCCAAACATTCGTCAAAGTCGAATTGATAAACTACACCAAATCTGGGAAGGCATTTTGGAATAGTTTACAGATTTCCCCTGTGTTTAATGAACAAAACCAAATAAAAGCATTTGTTGGCATCCAACAGGATATTACCGCTGCCGTCGAGGCGAAAAAAGAGTTAGAGCAAGCAAAGCAAGCAGCCGAGCTGGGGGCGCAAGCTAAAAGTGAGTTTTTAGCGTCAATGAGTCATGAGATCCGCACGCCAATGAATGGTGTAATAGGCATGTTAAGTCTGCTTGAAGATGAACACTTGACTCAAACTCAATTACATAAAGTGAGTCTAGCAATGGGAAGTGCCAAGTCGTTGTTAAATCTTATCAACGATATATTAGACTTTTCTAAAATTGAAGCAGGCAAACTTGAGCTTGAGTCATTAGATTTCGATGTTAGGGCTTTGCTTGGTGAGTTGATTGAATCCGTTGCTTTGCAAGCGCAGAAGAAGGGACTTGAACTTATCCTTGATGTTACCCAACTTGAAAAGCCATTGGTGCAGGGGGATCCGAGCCGCATTCGACAAATCATTACCAACTTAATTAGTAATGCAATCAAGTTTACCGAGCAAGGGGAAATTATCATTCGAGCTTGGTTTAGTGAGGTAGACGATAAGCTGAGGTTTCACTGCTCAGTTGAAGACACTGGGATAGGTATACCTGAGAGCAAAGCGGATGGACTTTTTGCTAAGTTTTCTCAAGTAGATGCTTCTACCACAAGGAAATATGGTGGTACTGGTTTGGGGCTTGCCATTGTCAGGCAACTCTGTGAGTTAATGGACGGCGATATCACCGTGAGTAGTCGGTTTGGTCACGGTAGCCAATTTGAATTCTTTGTTACCTTAGTTCACGGTGACAATACTCAATTCGAAGCGACAAAAGTTGATCTGAAAGGGAGCAAAATACTCTTAGTTGACGATAATCTCGCGACCTTGACGAGCTTAGAATCTCAATTGAAGCACTGGGGGGCGGAGGTGCGTAAAGCCAGCTCAGGCATACAAGCATTATCAATGTGTGAAGCTGAATACCAGCGTGACAAAAATGTGTTTGATATAGCCCTATTAGACATGACTCTTAGAGGTATGTCGGGAGAGCAGCTTGGTGCTGCGCTTAAAAACGATAAACGATTCAAAACGATTAAGCTTATCATGATGACGCAAATGGGGACCAAGGGAGATGGCCAGTTTTACGCAGAACGTGGCTATTCGGGTTATTTTCCAAAGCCCGTGACAACCAAAGACCTCTTTGATGCATTAACCATTTTGGCTGAAGATGGCAGAGCGCTGGCTAATGCGAAGCCATTGGTTACAAGTCACTATTTGAAGCTGGTAAGAAAGGCGAATGAAACCGAATGTGCTTGGCCAAAGCCTTGTCGCATTCTATTAGTTGAAGATAATGAGGTAAACCAAATTGTTGCATTAAGTATGCTCAAAAAATTGGGGATCACAGACGTTGAAGTTGCTGAGAATGGACTTGTTGCTATCGAGCTGCTCAAATCTCATCAAGATGAGTGCCGTTTTGAACTGATCTTAATGGATTGTCAGATGCCGGAAATGGATGGTTATCGAGCAACAGAGATAATTCGAGATGGATCTATTGGGGAGACCTATCAAGAAGTCAAAATCTTGGCCATGACTGCCAACGCAATGTCTGGTGATAGGGAAAGATGCTTAAATGTAGGTATGAATGATTATCTTGCAAAACCTATTTCGGAAGCGGCATTAAGTGAGAAACTACAATACTGGCTATACAAAAGCGAATATGCATCTACAGACGGTACAGAAAAAACGACTTAATGGGTAACTGAAGCAAATTGGCAATATTTTCTATCTATGGTAGTCTTTACTGTATATAAAAACAGTTGTCTTGGTTTGTGTTGAGAAAAGAGTTACCCGCCAAATATTACTTAAGCCACTTTAGTGAGCTTAGCGATTATTTACTTAAAGTATGTCAACCGCTATTAAGTCGTGCTCAGCGTGAGCTGCTGGCTGAGCTACACCGCTTGCCTGAAGATGAATTGTGTTTGTTAGTGCGGTTTATTTCCCGCAAAACTCCTTTTCTGGATATCAATTCACTGCGCTACGAAGAGATCAATAATATTTGTGAAGTCGCGCTTTCACTAAAAGCAAAAGGGTTCCTTCGCCAAGTACAACAAGACGACTTTCAAATATTACTACATTGCTTAACTAAACCATGTTTAATTGAACTCGCTGAGCGAGAAAACGTAACTAAGACGCCAAGTAAATCGGCAAAAAAATTGCTCTGGGTAGAGCATTTGCATCATTCTATCTGTGTTGAACATGTGAATGTACAAGAATATCTATCCAAGTATCTCACGCTCTCATTTCAAGCTGATATTGACTACTTTCTATTTTTGTACTTCGGTAAGGTAGGCCTTAGCTTGGCGCAATTTTCGATGCGGGATCTTGGTGTAATGGAAACCCGGAGCGCTAACGCCGCGTATCACGCACATTTTGAACAAAGATCAGAAGCAGTGAGCGCATTTTATTATGCAAATGCACTCAGTGAGCTCAAAAACACCCCTGAAGATGAGTTAGTACAGCGTGCTAGCGAAGCCATAGCGCAACAATTGCCTAAAGTCGATGGGCAATATTCAGTGACTGCGAATGCAAAGTACCTGTTAACGCTTGCTAGAAAGTTGGGGCCTGACTCAAACCACTATAGTGCCTTATTGCGTATGAGTGAACATCCACAAGCCCGTGAGATATTGATACGACATCATTATAAACAAGGTGAAGTTGAGTTGGTGCGTGAGCAATTAGAGCGCATATTACAGGGCGAAAACGATGAAACACTGATGATCTTCGCGGAAGACTTTTACCAGCGTAAATTTAACCAAAAACGTACCTCTGTACTTACGGATATGCTGAGAAAAAGTCAACCTGCAATCCAAATTGATGAGGCCTTTAAAGGGCAAACCGAAGCTGGTGTTATTGCTTATTACAAACGTCATGGTATCAAAGCTTACCATGTTGAAAATAAAATTTGGCTGGCCTTATTTGGATTGACCTTTTGGCAGGAACTGTTTTATCACCCAAGAAGTATCGTTGCGAATGGGTTTTCTAAAACTCCGCTGGCGTTAAAAGAAAATCGCTTTTACAGCGAGTTTGAGAAAGAGATTGAGTGCCGCTTAGCGAGTTTTACAGATACTTCTGCTTGGATGAACTGGCTTCTACGCCAGATGAGCGAACATTACGGAGAACCCAATCGATTGTTTATTTGGCACGATAGGATGCTCGACGCAATAAAAATATTGTTGTCTAACGTGTCTATTGAGGATGTTAAATCTGTTTTAAGGCTAATGTGTAGTGACTTTCATCTGATGAAATCCGGTTTTCCCGATCTGATGATAGTCGATGAAAAAGCGGGCTTAAGGTTTGAAGAAATCAAGGCGCCTGGCGATAGTCTTAGCAGAAGTCAGCTGGTTAACATTTCTAAACTCTTGCAATGCAATATTCCCGCGCGACTGCAAACCGTTGAATGGCACATTTCCAAAGAGCAACCCTATGTCGTTGTCGATATTGAAACCACTGGGGGAAGCAAGGAGTTTGATCGCATTACCGAGATCGCCATGGTAAAAGTCGTCAACGGTGAGGTCGTTGCTAAATGGCAATCGCTTATTAATCCGATGCGCCGTATCCCACAAAAAATCACTGAGTTGACAGGGATCACTCAGGCAATGGTGAGTGATGCTCCGAGGTTTTGCGAAATCGTAGAGCAAGTTGAGCAGTTTAGCCAAGGCGCTATTTTTGTCGCGCATAATGTGAATTTTGATTATGGCTTTATTCGGCAGGAGTTTGCTCGTGTTGATCAAGAGTTTACTCGTGCAAAGTTATGTACTGTGCAGTTAGGCCGAAAGTTTGTACCAGGTCTGCGCTCCTATGCGCTCGGAGCATTTTGCCAAGCGATGAATGTACCTTTGGTTAATCATCACAGGGCGATGGATGATGCTTATGCTACCGCTGAAATTTTCATTCAAATAAATAAAATAAGACAGGAAAATTAGCATGTCAGCCGTTCGTTTAATGCATCAGCAGATGGGCCTATTTTGGGGGACTGGCGTGTGGCTAGGGGCACTTTGTGTATCTAAGCTACCTTGGCAAGCGGTTATTTCTGCAGTGGTGTTGTTGGTTATCAATTTATTTATATTTGCACTTTTTTGGTGGGATAAGCGAGCTTCAACACTTGCTCAATCGCGCATTCCTGAGCGTAATTTGCTACTTTTTGGGTTACTCGGGCTCAATATTATCACACCAGTGGCGATGTATATACTCAGGCATAAAACCATCAAGCCTAGCTTTAATTTTAAGCTTTTGATGGTGCTCATGATGCAGACCATCGTGTTCGGCATGCTGTTTATTTGGTTATTTATATAGGCCCTAATAGAATTTTTTATTGATAAATTTTCTTTGTTGACCAATTATCAATAGGATAATTGGTATCAGTGAGAGAACAATAATGAACAAACTAGAGACGCTATTAAGTCAGTATGCCATGTATCATCGCAGCAAAAAGAACATTCTGACTCACTTTTTTGGGATCCCGTTAATTGTGATTGCTGTTGTCGGCATGACTTTTATCCCACTATTCGATGTGTCAGGAGCTACCATCACGCTTGCCGCGCTGATAGGGTCAGTTTTATGTTGCTACTACCTGATGTTATCCCCCATTTTCGGACTCATGATGAGCGCAGTCATACTGGCTTTTTATTTCCTTGTTCAAACGTTAAATCCACTTATCGCTAATGCTGGGATAATGACCGTACTGTTTTGGGCTGGTGTTTTCTTTGTGGGCTGGATGTTACAGTTTATAGGGCATTATTTCGAGGGGAAAAAACCTGCGTTCGTCGATGATTTGATTGGTTTAGCAATTGGACCATTGTTTGTGCTTGCGGAGCTTTTATTTGTATTTGGGCTATTCAAAGAGCTCGAAAACAAAATAGTGAATAATGCTGGAGAGTATAAAGCATAGGCAAATAGTTGGGCTGAAATGCTATTTCTGCCCAACTATAAAGACTGTCTAAGTTGTCATGCGAGTTTCTAATTTAGAGCCTTTTATTATGGTGATATCTTGGCAGTTTAATCTTACTCGGCCACAGCGAGTTTCTAATAAAAAGGTTGCTTCTGGGTAATCTTCGCCACCGGAATCAACAAATTGCTTGCGTGCGCGGTGAACCATAATATTCATATGGTTTGTTTGTACGCCGAGTGCTTTTGCTAAGTCATCGCGATAAACCCAACCTTGAACATCCGATTCAAGACCTGCATCTTTATCTTGGATCCGAGTTCTTGCAAGCAGTAACAGTAAGTAGTGATGACTTCTGACGCCTAAATCTAGGTGTTTATCGTCCACGCTTAACGTTAGTTGAGTATCTTCTTCGTCTTGGCTTACGTTGAACTCTAGTGCTATTGGCTTGGCAGCTTTTTGGCATTCAAGGTGCTTAGTTACAGCAATGGTTGTGGCAGAAAAAAACATCCATTGGTCATTCATCAAAGATATAATACTACCGTCAATTAAGGCTTGACGATCTGAAGTATTAAGATCTTCTAAAAACCAATAGTTAAGTAACTTATCGTAGTAAATGATGTGTTTAGGATCGTCTTCATCAGGTAAAAGCAATTGGTTGGTTACTTCAATTACTTTTTGCCTGTTTGACTGAGAAACTAAATATTGACACTCGGTTTGTAAATTCGCCGCCACAAACGAGTTTTGCCCGGGTGCTGCAAAATCAATCTTATCGTTTTCGAATAGCTGATAAGGCAAATTCTTATCGAGCTTTTTGTCGTTTATCCAGATGCCATTTGTGCTCACATCTCGGATAAACCATTTGTTTTCATTGAGTTCGATAATGGCGTGATGTCTTGAAACTCCTGGCTTGTCTATCAAGGTGTCTACGCTATATTTGTAGCGACCTACCGTATGATAGCTTTTAAGATAAACTCGTTCGAGTTTCTGTTCGTCGATTAAATAAGCCATAGTTAGTTCCGTATAACTTTGATGAAAATTACATGCTTATACAAAATAGATATCACAACTCAGCAAGGCGTAAATTTCATCTATATCAATGTATAAGTGCGGTGAAGCATACAATTTTATTTCCTTCGGCTCAACGATAAAGACCCACGATGTGGGTCTCGTTGAGGGAAGAATTCACCAGTACCAAGGCACTGGTTTGGTTTAATTTGGAATTACAGTTTTTTTAGTTTGACGCAGAATCCCAAAGCTAAAACCAATTGTTTGATATTAGGGTGATAAATCCTAGCAAACATGTTTAGTCTAAGTTGTTTATATAAATTTAGCTATTACACGGCATTACACTGAGGTTACAGGAGTTTTGGGGAGTGAGACTTGAATATATTCGCGGGATAAACCATATTTTAATCAGAGAGAAAAGAAACTAGAACTCATATTTTTGCGTTTTAGCAATCTCTCTTACTTTTCCAGTTAGCTTAATGAAACGTTTACAGCCTTTACACTGGTTGCTCTTCTTATCTTTTGTTATGAATTGATTATAACAACATGAAAACCATACTGTTTAAGGGCTTTAGAAGCAGGAGTGCACAATGGGCAAGTATCGAGCATTAAAAACCGTTCAGTTGGAAGGGAAATTTCAGCTCTGTGATCACTTCGACTCTGAGCCTTTAAATATGGATAGCAGTGCGATTAAGGTGGTAACTGATTTTACCCGCAGACAGCCTCAGGTGATAGCAAAGGATGTCGATATTGATCATGCTTTATATATGATGAAAAATGGCCATGTGCGCTCAAAACTCGTTGTTGACGAAGATGATAATTTTTTAGGTGTAGTTAGCTGCCGCGATCTTACCGGTAGAAAAGCGTTAAGTGTTGCACAACGGAAGCAGGTGTCGAGAGAGGATGTATGTGTTGAAGATGTAATGGTGAGTAAAGAGGAGCTTTATGCCGTTCCATATGAAATAGTTGCTAAAAGTACGATAGGAGATGTGCTAGAAACATTACGGGCTTTAGGGTTGCAGCACGTTTTATTGGTTGACTCTGAAGGATTGAGAGGGATGATCTCAGCGAGTGACATCGCAAGAGCATTGCATATTCCAGTTAGTATCTTGCAAAAGCCAACTTCATTTAAAGAAATTTTTGGGGTCGTCAGTGGCAAGGAAGATTTAGCGAATTAGGTGTTATGATGACCAGCTATGTTACTCATAGTAGTATTTGAGAGGGCGTTCAGCGTCAGCCTAAGTTTGATAAACAGTCAGAGAACGTAAACCTGTTTTGTAATTTATTGCAGTAGATATGGTTTACGAAACCATATCTACTCAAGCATCAAAGACCTTCTTTTTGCAGGTACTTAAGTGCTCCTCTAATAGCTGCTACTTGTCCCGCAATACAGTTTTCTGGAGTTGCATTTTGACCATCAGGGTAAACTTCTGTTGTTGTTACAAAAGCGGCATTGGTCATACCCATACATAAACCTAGCGCAGTGCCATCGTAATTAATTACACCGTGCTGCTCTATATCAACACCGATTAATTGCCCATTTTCATCAGCATCTGCAATTTGGGTTACCTCAGCCACTTCTTCGATAATACGTTTTTGAAATTCAGCTTCAGGTTTCTGCGTATGCCCTACTAGATAGAAACCATCAGGTATATTCCAATTGTGATTTTCTTTACCATCTCTGGCTGCCAATGCTGGACGGAATTCAGAATTGTCAGAGTCAGTGGTTTCGTGTAAATCAATATGGCATAGCGTTTTCGCAGCTTTTTTGTCGACAAAGTTCATTGCCAATCGAGATTCTGGTGCAGGACTATCTGCGTAAAAAGAGCGGTTAGGGTCTACTGCTTCTGGATTCCAGCGGTTTATCGTTTCATAACCCCAAGGGCTCAAGCAAGGCAAGATAATGAAGTTATAAGCCCGTTCATATTGTTGTGCTTCTGATTTTGCAAAAGCAAGAGCACCATGCACACCGCTTGTTTCATAGCCATGCACGCCTCCGGTAACTAATATGATTGGTTTGTTTTGTTGCCAGTTTTTTGTCGTTAGTGCGTATAAAGAATAAGTTTGGTTGGGGTAGTCAAGCTGACCATACTCGGTTACGTCAAAGCCTTGCTTAAGCGCTTTTATTTGAGTTACGACTTCTTCAGAGTATGAGCGTTTGATTGTTTGATTTTCTAACCACAATGTCTTTTCTTGGGAAGTCCAAGGTACGCCCGGCGTACCTATTGCATATTGTCTTTGCATAATAACCTCTTTATAAATTTAGGTTATCTTACTCAACGCCCCTTTTTAAAAGCAACTTTATGAGACCTACTGCACACGGATATGTATAGAATTAAACATATCCTAAAAGTTTAAGGCTCTGCTGCTGCGCAAGATTGGGCTTGAAAGACCAAATCCTAAGTACTCCGGTTGCCAAATAAAGTTTTGTATAACTAAACCAAAGTAGTCGTTCCACAGAGATCTTTTCCACTTCTTCTGATGGAATATAGTGCTTTTGACCTAACAGGCTGTGATAAACCACGCCTTGATTGCAAATGATTACTCGACTTTGACCACTGAATATAGCCCATACCCCCATAATAATGTAAAACATGATTGCAGCTGAAAGCGTTAATTGGGCAAAAGAAATCAGGCTAATTTTTTCAGACACTATTAAGGTATCTAGGATAAGCAAGCTCAGCGCAATAATAGAAAGGGAAATGAAAAATGATAAGTTCATTCCTAGTTTTAACTCTTTCATTGTTGTTCCTATTTTTCTTCGATTGATTTTGAGAGTGTGCAAATTATTTCAACAAAATGAATCAATTGTGGAGGTCATGATCTTTTCTTATCAAATCAAACTTTATAACTGATATTTTGTTTTAAAGGTGCTTCTTTAGTCGTACTTATTAGAGCCGGTGGCCTTTGGATATAATCTACTTTGGCGATATCGAAAGTAACTTTGAAAATGTAAGGAAACTTTTTAATTGTGGAAAGTGAAGCTTGCTTATTTTCAGTCTTATACAGTCTGCTAGCCGTTGCGTAACTGAACTTGCACTTTTTTAATATGACAAACGGAAAAAGTTAGCATATGTTTAAATATTAGCGTTTTATGTTTCGTCTTGAAATATTGTAATCTTAATTTGCAGGAAAGGGTTAAGGAAGAATTATGAAATTTGAGCAGCTACTAAACCACTTTGACACGGGCATTTGTGTTGATCAGATGCAAAAAGAGGCCTTAATAGATGTCGCGTTATTGTTCATTGGTGTTGATGGCGTTATCAGTGAAAGTGAAAAACATGTGGTTAGAAAGTGGGCAAAGAGCTTACAGTGGAACTCTGCAATTGCATTAGACGATTATATCGAAGATAGCCTGTCTAAGTCGGTTGTTGCGATAAAAAATAATGATATTGAAGCTTATGTGCAGCACCGTATGAATAACATTGTTGATGAGCCTATGCGTAAACTTGCGAAAGATCTAGCGGTACGTGTTATTGAAGCTGATGGCAACGTAAAGCAAGCCGAGAAGGAAGCTTTGGCTATATTAGAGGCTGAGCTGTAATGCGTATCACCAACTAAGGCATTGTGGGTTTATGCTAAATAAGCACCACAATGCGCTTAATTCTGATTTACGTCAGCTTGCTTTGCGGCTCTAGCCTTAGCGTGATCATCTCGTTTATGCATGAGTAAACTGCTGAATTAGACGCGTTTGTTGCTCTATCTGATGAAGCAACTCTTGACTTAGAGCAAACGATTGCTCGCCGTGTTCAGTACCTTTTTCTGCCAGCTTTGTTACGCTCTCCACATTGAGGCTTATCTGCTTTACCACACCGCTTTGTTGTTCAATCGCTGCGGCAACGCTGCGGTTTAGATCGGCCAAATGCATAACATGGCTTTGAATGGTATCTAAGCTAGTACCGTTATTCTTTGCAAGGTCAACACTCTGATTGGACAGGTTATTACTCTTTTGGACGGATTCGACCGCTGAGCTAGATATGTCGTTGAGCTCTTTTAATAGCGTGGTGATTTCCTCTGTTGAAGATTGCGTTCGTTGCGCTAAAGTACGGACTTCATCTGCGACCACAGAGAAACCGCGGCCATGATCGCCCGCACGAGCTGCTTCAATCGCTGCGTTCAGTGCCAGTAAGTTGGTTTGATCGGCAATGGAGTTAATTACACTCAGCATATTTTGAATTTTGTCATTGCCAGAGACTAGGCGATTAACGGCATTGTTGACCTCCATCAGGTGCTCGTCAAGATAATGAATAGAGTCGATTACATCTTTAACTGCTGATTTCCCCAGCCCTGTTTGTTGCTCTGAGTGATTGGCAGTATCTGCGGCATGATTGACATTTTCTGACAGCTCATCAATGGTTTGTGAAAACTCTTCCATGTATACAACCATTTCTTTTGCTTCGCTGGTTTGCTGTTTAAGTAATTCAGAGACAGATCGACCGCTTTGGGTGGTGATTTTTGCATTTTCGCTGACTTGTAAGGAAACGTCATTCACTCGCCCAATAACGGCCGCAATTTTGGCTTTTTGCATTTCAAATGCCAAGCTGATATCGGTAATTCTATCGCGAGATCCACCGTAAATTATCGACATGATATCGTTATCAAAAATGGTTTTTGCTTGGTTTAATAAATGCGTATATTTTTTGTTAAATTGCAGCATTAGCCCTGTGGCGCTAAGCAGCAAAGCTAGAGGGATGAGGATTATCCAAAAACTATCAAACAGAGGCAAAATTGCAACAGATACAGTCGCCAATAACATTAAAGCAAGTGCGAGCGAATGACTATTATAGCGACGGATAGGTGCTTCTGAGTCAAGCGTCGCATAGGTTTTCTCTGCACGTTTGATTATCTCGGCAGAGGGGCAAGTTCTAACGGACTGATATTCCGAGACTTTACCTTGAGGATCTTTGATGGGTGTCACAAATGCATTAACCCAGTAGTAATCGCCATTCTTAGCTGAATTTTTTACTGGCCCCATCCAAGACTGACCACGTTGAATGGTTGACCACATATTTTTGAATGCTGCCTTTGGCATATCTGGATTACGTACCAAGTTATGAGGTTGTCCCAACATTTCATCCATACTATATCCTGCAATGTCGCAAAATGATTCATTAGCATAGGTGATACGACTGTCCAGATCCGTGGTTGAAAGCAGCACACTGTGCTTTTTTAACTTTATTTCCCTACCTGTTGTGTTTGGCATTGTTATTTATCTCGGTAGCTGACGACTGGAGAAATATAAATCTAAGACTTTATACTCAGAAGCATTTTTTACAAAATCGGGATATTAACACCGCATTTAATGACCAAGATCACGACTCCATAATTTCGTAACACCGACTTCAGCTTCATTGTGTTAAATCAACAAACTGAAAATATATTCATGTTATTGAATGTAACTAATGCCAGTACAAGTTGCTGTTCCGATCTCAGATTACTTTTTGCAGGCAAGGTGATAAACCAAGTATAAGGCGGCAGCGCGCCGCCTTATACTTTATGAGAAGAAACCAGTTTCCAGTGGCTGATGCGCTTCTAGCATCTTTTTACCGTTACACCAGACGCTATGTGGCGTGAGTGTTGCGGCATCAAGTAGTACAAGGTCGGCATCGCCTCCGACGTAAAGCTTACCTTTGTCCAAACCCAAGATGTGCGCAGGATTGGCAGTGATGGATTGCAACGCGAGCTCAATAGGTACACCAAACTGTTGCACCGCTTGTTGAAATGAACTAAGCAGTGACGACTCCGAGCCGACTTCAAACCCAACTAACTCATTTTGCACATTATATATAGGTAGACTGGCATGTCCGTCTGAGCTCATAGTGAGTTGTTGCGGATTAACGCCTTTGTCTAAACAGTATGCTAGTGCCTCAGCGGCGGCAAGCTCGCCATTAGCAAGATCATACTCAGTCGTGCTTGTAGTAAAGTCAATCGTTCCACCGGCTTTGCAAAATGCGATGCCTGCAGTTAGCAGCTCAGCATTGCGGTTCATATGCGTGGGGTAAAATTGATTGAGTGGTATTTCGGTCGACTGAGCCACCTCGTGCAGTAGCTGCAAATGCTCAACACCCGTACCCACGTGAATGGAAACTGTGCCTCGCTTCCCACTCAGTAGCCCCGCAGTTCTCGCTTCTGCGGCAACGCTTGCTAGCGCCTTGGCTGACGGCTGCGTGCCACGGTGGTCGGCAATAGCCACTTCGCCGACACCGATTATTTCGTCGATATACATAATATCGTGACGAATACTATGGCCCAAGGTCTTGATAGGTAAGTGATAAGAGCCCGTATGACAAAATGCGTTTAATCCTTCTTGTTTAAGCCCTTTGGCTTTTGCAACTAAGTCAGTATGGGTTCTGCTTACATCGTCGGTGCCAAGTGCGCCTATTACTGTGGTGATCCCGTGTTTGGTGGCATCAGTAAGGTTCATCTGCGGAGTACGGCTTGCAAAACCTGCCTCGCCGCCGCCGCCACTAAAATGCACTAAGGCATCAACAAACCCTGGAGTTAAAAGAAATGACGAGCCATCAATCAAAGAGAATTCTATACTGCTGTTTAATTCAATCTTTTCTTCGATTGCTAGAATTTTTCCTCCAGCAAAAAGCACATCGCGTTTTCCAAGCTTTTTTGGAGTAAAAAGCTCAACATTTTTAATAAGTGTTAGCATAAATTTATTGATAATTTGTTAGCTGAGCAAATAGGGTAACCACACTTGCTAAGGTGAAAAGAAGTAACATAAAGCGCCAGATAAACTGTACCCAATCATTCCAAGAAAGCTTGACCACGCCTAAGCAGCCGATCAAACTTGCTGATGTGGGAATAATAATATTAGTGAGTCCGTCTCCCAGTTGAAAAGCCAGTACCGCGGTTTGTCGCGACACGCCAATTAAATCTGAAAGCGGTGCCATGATGGGCATTGTGATTGCAGCTTGTCCGGAACCTGATGACACAAAGAAGTTAAATAAGGATTGAAATACGTACATAAGCCAAGCGGCAAGTGCATCGGGTACTTGGGTTATTAGGGTTGCAGCGTAATAGAGTAAGGTATTTAAAGTGGATGGAGTTTGTAGATCGGTACCACCTAACAATAATACCAGCCCTTTTGCCAATCCCACCAACAGCGCTGCAGGTAACAGCTCTGCGCTCCCAGTTTTAAATGCGTCTACGGATTGGCCGATGGATTGACGCTCTCCAAGTTTGGCGATGGCGGCAATAACCAGTCCGAGGATAAAAAACTGTGTCGCTAGCTCAGGAATATAATAGCCTTTTGCCGTGACGCCATAGATCACCCAAACAATCACCAGTAAGAATGCTAGTAATAAGGCTTTATCTACCAGCGCTAATTTATCTGGAGCGGTACTTACGGCAACGGCATCATGGTTTGTTCTGATTTTTGCGGCGTAGCGCACGGTAAAAACCAACCCAACCAGCGTAAATAAGGCTGTAAGTGCTACCCTAAATTCGGCGCCAGAGAATACCGGTAATTGTGCAATACTTTGCGCGATGGCAATGCTAAATGGGTTCATTGCGGAGGTGGCAAAGCCAATTTGTGTTGCGACATAAGTGACCAGAACTGTGACCTGAGCGTTATAACCAAGGCGTTGCATGATAGGATAGAGCACAATACAAAACGCGATGGCCTCTTCCCCCATACCAAAAATGGCTCCTCCCAAGGCAAAAGTGATAAATAGGCAGGGGATAAATAACCAATCTATACGTTGAGTAGAGTTGATCAATGCCATGATGCCATTGTCGATGGCTTTAGTTTGCATCAGTACACCAAACGCACCGCCAGTGATTAAGATGAACGCAATCACACCAATCGCTGCGCTATTTCTATCACCACTCACTAGCCCTTCAAAAAGCACATTAAATAAACCTGCTTCGCCTTGGGTGGCAAACAAAGGTATAGGAGCGGGCGCTTGCGCTTGAAAAAACTGCGAGAGCGCAACCGCTTCTTGTGTGCCTTTAAGCTCAAAAGCGCCAGGCAAAATGAAGTGGGACACCCCATAACAGAGTCCTGCAATCACCAGCAAAATAACAAATGCGTCGGGCATTTTTATCGTTTTTCGCATAAATATAACGAAAATGGGGTTGCCCCCATTTCTCCATTAGAACTGGTAAGTTAATCCAAGCGTATAGTTAGTCCCTAGCGCATTGTGATTAATTGAATCGAAGCCTCGAGAAGAGCCATATACTGTAGGTGGTTTCTTATCGAAAAGGTTATCAATGCTGAGTCTCACCCTTAGACCGCCAGATAATTGATAACCAGCGCTGACATCTACCACTGTCCAGCTGTCAACGTCTCGTTGTGATTCACTATCCAGTTTGCCAAGCTCAGCAAGTTCTTCGATTTCTCTTCCTCGTAGCCCTTCAATATCATCAGCGTAGCTGTCAGTATAGTTTGCTCCTAGCGAGATATAAAAATCATCGGCGTTATAAGTTAATGAAACTCTGCCAATATTTTCAGGATATCTGAATGTGCCTACGAGTTCTTCAGCTTCATCTGAGCCGGGTTTATTGCGCTCATATTCAAGGTAATGAGTGGCATCTAGTTTGACTATTAAATCTGCGTTTTCGAGTCTAAATCTATGGTCAAATTTAATGTCTAGACCCGCAATGTCTTGGCTTCCTGTGTTCTCTAGCTGAATAACGTGGTCTCGATACAGTTGCAAGCTTTGTGAGCGTGGATCAAATTCATTGATATAAGCAGTTAAAATTTCATCTAAATTAGCGCCACTTTGCGTGATGCTTAAACCTTGGGTGTCGGTAACGCTACACACATCCTCATCGTATGAAACTCCCATTTGGCCTTCAGGAACAAGTCCACAGTGGCGTAAAGAAGCATCGCTGATAGCTCGGTTGAGTACAGCAGTCATGTTAGTATCGATGACATCAGTGTATTCAAACTGCCAATAGTCGATGGTAACTGTGGTATCACGAGTTGGACTCCAAGCAACCCCCAAAGATAGTGACTCGGACTCTTCGGCATTAAGCTGGCTATTACCTAGCTCCAGAGAATTTACGGTGACTTGTGTGCCATCACCTTCACAGTAGAGATTGGCAACGGCTTGATTAGCGCCACAATCAAAAGTCGAGGTGGTAGTTCTTAGTTTTACTCCCGCTTGCGTTAAAGATGGAGCCCTGAATGAAGTTGACCAGCCGGCACGAAGCATTAATGCATCGGTAGGACGATAACTAATACCAATTTTGGGATTAAATGTTGAGCCAAAGTCATCAAAGTGGTCATAACGGCCTGCCAGTTGCATCTCTATGGTGTCGGTAAGAGGAATATATAGTTCGGCAAATGCACCTAGTTGTGTTCGCTGCGCATTTGCAATGCTTGAGCCATAACCAAATACATCGACTAGGTAATCATTGGTGGCATCCGCAACGGCATCGCGAGAAGGCGTATCTGAGAGCTCTTCATTTCGTGCCTCAACACCAAAGGAGGACTGTACCGTGATATCTTGCCAAGTAAATAATTCGCCTGAGATAGTAAAGTCCCAGCTATAAATCTGACTGCTTCCTTCCCTTGTTGGGCGTGCTTGAGTCAGGGCTAAGGTAGCATCGTTAGCACTATTACCTACTAGAAATGGGTTATAAAAGTCCAGTATGCTAGCATTTCCACAGCTTAACTGGCCATTGCTGATATCTGCAATATTACCATCGTTACAGAGTTCGCCGGCCAAAGCCGCGTGGAATTTATAGCGATTGTAAACGCCTTCGGTGGCTAGCTGATCAGATGTTGACTCAGAAAACATGAGCCCCGATATCCAATCCCACTGGCCTAATTGGCCCTCTAAACTTGAGACCAAGCGCATATTCTGGCTTTCGACCTCAATGGTACGTGGCGTATTAAAGCGGGCATCAAACTGAAAACCCCATTGCTCTTGTCCAAGTAAGGTATCGAATGGGTCGATATAGAGTGACTCTAGCAATGGGTTATTACCATTTTGGTCGTCAAAAATGAATAGGGCATCCTCTTTCACCCAAGGGCCTTCGCCATCATCTAGCTGATTGATTGCGGCAGGTGTTGAGTATGCGGTGGACTTGGTTTTACTGATGAAGAACTCGGTTTTCCATGTTAAATCACCAATCTGTTGATTAAACATTGCACCACCCGACATGCTTTCAAATGGTGTTCTTAACACATCGTCTTGATTACCATAATAAGCGCAGATCTGTTCACCATACTCAGTGGTTACCAGCTCACTCATACAACCGGGAGCTGGGAGCTCGTTGCCATCACGACTGCTGTAATAATAAAGATTTGGTGTATTCTCGAGTTTGGGCAGGTAAGAGTAACCATTTATGAGGTTTGGTGTTGTAAGATAATCCCTGTCTGTTGCGTCGAATTGGTTGCGGTCATAAAAGTCAGCAAATAGCATCAGGTTACCATCGCCAATCTCAGTTCCCCAAATTAGGTTAACTTGTATTTTCCCTTCATAGGAGCTTTCGAGGCTATTTCCATAGCTAACTTCTAGCTCAGCACCATCGTAATTGTCTTTGAGAATGTAGTTAATCACGCCTGCCACAGCATCGGCGCCGTAAATTGCAGAGGCACCAGTGGCTAAAATCTCAACACGTTCAATTGCAGCAAGTGGAATGGCGTTTACATCAACAAAGTTCTGAGTGCCAGCTGCAAAAGAACTAGGGGCGACACGGCGACCGTTGATTAAGGTTAGTGTGGCTGAAGGGCCCATCCCTCTTAGGCTTGCAGCGGCTTGGCCTGCCGGAGTTGAGGTGGATGTGCTGCCGCTTTCGCTGGTAGAGAAGGTGCCTGAACCTCCTTTTAATTGTGGAATATCTTGCAGCAGTTCGTAAATGGACGATGCGCCAGAGCGGTCAATATCTTCTGCGCTCAGGATGGTGATAGGCTGTGTCCCTTCAAGATCAACTCCTTTGATCCGCGAGCCCGTAACTTCAATCCGCTCAACCGAAGTTGTGTTTTGATTATCTTGCTCTTCTGCCTGAATTGTTAAACTAGAAGCAGCCAAGGCTGCAGAAATTGCTATGAATAGTCTGTTGTACATTACTTCACCTACTTTCTGTTGATGAGGGGCTTAGTAAAGGCAAGTGGCGTTATTTCTGTATTTATACCAATTGAATTAACTCTTTAATCAATTTGATTATTTACTTAAGACATTTGGTATTATTTTTTGTGATGATTAATCAACTCACTGGTACTTGAATGTTTGCTAAAGTGATAGCAAAGCGCCTACAGCACCAGCTGCACGAATAAGGATCACGCCACTGCGAAAAATCGCGATAAAGCGCCTATACACAGCCGTTTAATTTTTATAAGAAATTAATAGGTGGGGTTGCATTCAATAGACAACACCACGGTATTACACCGTGTGTCTACTCGTCGAACCACTCTGAAAGGTAGTGAGGTGAGTAGAAGTAGCAAACAAATTTGAACGCTTTCTTCAACATAGTTTCATCTCGTGTTTTTTGACAATGCAAACTGGCTTGTGCTAGCTTGCTCTTTGCAATGTTCATTAAAATTTATAGCACAAGCGTTTTTGTGCTGACAAGTCGTTTTTAACAAAATTGTTTGGAATTTATCATGAATGTTGCGTTTTTTACCCGCTCAGTTATCACGGTGTGCACGCTTTTTTTCAGCTTAACCCCTTCTGCACAAACACTTTATTTAATAGGTGGTGCACTTAAAACTTGCTCTAGTATGGCGACAAATAATTGTGAAGAAAATGTCGAGTTTTCTGCTGCTGCGAAAACACATTTATTATTTTCTGTTGATGAAATGGCAACAAAAAGATTTGCCGGTAGTTGGCCTACCGCAAATAAAAAGCACCTTAAGCGCACCTTAAAACTGCTGGAAAATTTACCGCTAAATAAGGCGCTGTCTAAAACTGATCTTACCCAATGGGTTAAACAGTTGGATGATGAACTATACCGAGAGTGGAGCAATAAAGAGTTTTACTTTTTCTTTGATATGCTCGAGCTGCCTTTGTTGTATCGGCAAAAGCGGATCCCTGAGTTGGTCAATACCGAAGGGAATAGTGAAGTCGCAAGCACTGAAATTCTAGAAGATATCGTCGCGAGTATTACTAAAACCAAGCATAAAAAGTTATTACTTGTGACTGCGTCATCTCGAGACCCTTACGAGTCTGCAGACTTTTACCAAGGGTTGTTTCAAGACTACGATATCGACGCACAATGGTTACCATTAACTCCTGCACTAGCCGCTGCAATCAACAACAACGCTTGTAAAAATCTAGATTTTTACCGAAATACGCTTAATGGCGTTTATAATCGAGAAGCCGTTTACCCAGATAGGACACTGAGTGAGTATAAATTGTGTCAGCGTGGTGTAGAACAAATAACACGACAAATAAAGAGCGCCGATGCTATCATGTTCAATGGCGGTGATCAGTCGCTGACCAAACAAGTCATGTACTCCAGTGATACGCAAACTCCCTATCCTTGGACTGTGGCATTAAAACAAGTTCCGATCGTGATTGGAACTAGCGCAGGCACTGCGGTGCAGTCAGGTGGAAAGAATAACTTTGGCAATGTGCCTATGATCACCAATGGTAGCAGCATTGAGGCGTTGCAAAATGGGGCGCTAAATGCTGCTGCACCTGCGCAAAACTGTGATATACATGGAGGGTGTGGCAAGTTAATTTCTGACTCATTAACTTATGATCCAGCGGGTGGGTTAGGGACCTTTTCATATGGCATTTTAGATACACACTTCAGCGAGCGAGGCAGAAGCTTTAGGCTTGCGGTGCTTGCTCAGCAAAGTGGTCAAAAGTTTGGCTTTGGTGTCGATGAAACTACGGCACTAAAGCTTGAAAAGACCACCGGACGCTTTTCTGTAATAGGTAAAAAAGGTGTGGTTGTGGTTGAAGCGCTCACTCCACAGCGTTTTTATTACTCATTTTATCCAGCGAGCAGTAAACACCTTATGTCAGCATTGTATAATGTAGCAAAAAACGTCCAACCACCGCTAAAAGGTAAAGATAAACGGCTGTTGATTAGTCATCTGCTTGAGGAAAATGCACTGCGTGATGTGGTGCAGAAAATGTGCGCAGATCAAACCCAAAAAGTGGAAGCATCTCAGCAAAACTTGCCTACAATTTATATAACGCGAACCAGCGAAAGCCGCTGTGATAAACAAGAAAGTGGTATGTACTTGGTGAAAAACATGGCAATAAACTGGGTTTTTGACTGAGCCGCAGTGCTGAACCCTAAGACGATCCCTGTGCCGAGCGTGACCAGCTAAATTACAGGTTACTGCTCAGCAACAACCAAGTTAAGACTTGCATACCTCGGTGGTATTGATGGTTAGTTGGCATGCCTGCTTTTGTTCCGCTTGCCAATGTTGAACGTCAGACTGTGCGGTGCAGCCGGCATCTTCAATCAGTATCACCTCATCTTTGCATAACAACAGGACTGCGTGGTTTGCCTGCGTTTCTACCTTGAGTTGATAACCCTCAAACGATGCAATTTTGCTGGCATCGTTATTAATCGCTGCCATTAGTAGCGCTTGTGGGTCGTCAAATTTCTTGGTGCTGAACTTTAAAGTACCATCCACAGCGGCAGCAATATCTTTGAGCTGAGAAGCAAGATCAGCCATATCTTCAGGGTTATTGCTGTATGCTGTCTTGGTGCATCCCAGTGACAAAACAATAACGGCGGCAAGTGCTATATATTTCATGTTATCGCTCCCATGCGGTTAAATGACCTGACTCATCTTTACCGGTATCTAAGTTCCAGTTTCGGATTTCGCCGTATGCTTTTCTCTCAAACACAGCGTTAGCGATAATGGTTATATAGTACCTAATATTATCAACCGCTTTACCGAAAATTTCATTGTAATGCATTGGCGTATCGGGGGTAGTTAGGTGTTCGATGTAGTCTTGATTTATTTCATCTTTGCGTGGATAAAAAAGACCTCTACCTGCGGCTACATGTCGCGCGATAGGGAAAAGTCGATAACCTTCCTCGACGCTATCGACAACTAACTGAAAGCCATCATGCCAAGCTTCAAAGTCTGGTGCTACATCATTTGAATAGTCAGTGTGGACGAGTGCTAATATATGCTGCCAAATACTTTGAATATCGCGATCAAAAGTGCCGTCGGCATTAGTACATGATCCGATGTTGAGTTTAACTCTATCGGCATGGCCAATTTCACCTAAATTTAGCCGCTCCCAGATAAACGAGTCTTGATGCATTTCACAATCGCGATGGGCTGTTTGGTTTTGCTCATAGGGGCCAACTTTTAATTCCACAACGGGGTGGATAGTAATGTCAGCTGCAACGTGAGACATATAACCGCAAAGCCAAGCAAAGCATTTTTCTTGCGCTTCCCCATCCAGTGTTTGGCAATATGCTATAGCCGCTTTAATTATCTCTCCCGTACGCTCGTAATGCATCAAGTCAGCCCACTTATTCTGCTCCGATTGGCCAACAGCCAAATAAGGGTAATCTGGCGAAACACAACCAAGTTCTACGTACTTTTGTTTAGTGCTAAGAATAAGCTTAGCTTTAGTAGGTATATCCATCGCCATCAAAGCGTTGTTTTCAGTTGCTAAATTAGCTGCCGTGATATGGGCGAATGCACCTGGCATAAGTGACTCCTTGTTCTGAACAGTACTCTTAATATTAGTTTAAGAAAGCGAACTTGGAAATCAATGGCCAATATAATTCGATAATTGCTTTGATTTTAGCATTGCCTTAAGTGCTAAAAATTACTATGTAGGAGTTTGGTAGCGAGTAAAACGAGAGGCTACGACATATATAATAGATATACGGTGCTAATGTATATTGAGAAGACGATTGACTTAATAACAAACTTTTGAAAAGCAGCGCTTTCTATATATCCTCCAATCCGTATCCAATCAATATCAACAGCGCGGATTGTTTGAGGTGAAATACTAATAAGATGTAAGCTAAATATGAAAGTCAGAAAGGTAACTTAAAGGATTTATTGAACAGGGTAAGGAAAAACTGGTCGGCATAGCAGGATTTGAACCTGCGACCCCTGACACCCCATGACAGTGCGCTACCAAGCTGCGCTATATGCCGACTTGTGCTTTACTATACGGATTTTTTTTTGAAAGGCAATAAGTGGTTGGTTTGTTTGGACATTAAATGAACTCAAGGGGAAGTTTTTGTGGTCTTCTTCATATACGGGTGAGTTTTATAAAGAAAAAGCGCACTAAATATCAGCATTAGTGCGCTGTATTGGTCTATTTAGTCCAAATGCCCTTTGGTAGTGTTTTTTCTACTTCTGGGTTGGTACTCGGATCAAACTCTGGGGTTACGCCAGCTTTAAGCTGCTTTTTATAATCCGTAGCAAGCCACATCACGACTTTACGAAGCATGAAGAGTGCAACCACGTTAACTACAGCCATTAGCCCCATTGAAATGTCGGCGAGAGTCCAAACTAGTCCAAGTTCACTTACCGCACCAAACATTACCATACCTAATACACAAGCTCTGAATACCATCATGCCTTTCTTTGAATGATGATCTAAAAACAGAAGATTGGTTTCTGCGTAACTATAGTTGGCAACAATAGAGGTAAAAGCAAAAAATAAAATAGCGACTGCAACGAAAGTTGCACCCCATTCACCTACATGGTGAACCAACGCAGATTGTGTTAACTCAATGCCAGTCAAGCCTGAATTTGGCTCAAGCTGACCAGATAAAAGGATAAGCGAAGCTGTCGCTGTACAGATCACTATAGTGTCTACAAATACACCTAGCATTTGCACATAACCCTGCGATGCAGGATGGTTCGGGTTTGGTGTTGCACTTGCTGCGGCGTTTGCAGCGCTACCCATACCGGCTTCATTTGAAAATAAGCCGCGCTTGATCCCTTGAAGCATCGCTTGCATTACGGCGTAGCCAATAGCACCAGCACCTGCTTGTTCAATACCCATTGCACTTTTTACTATTAACATGAATATATCTGGCAGCTGCGCAAAGTTCACAGCACAGACGTAAAGTGCAAGTATAAGATAAGCAACGGCCATAAAAGGCACGACGAGCTCGGCAAAGCGTGCAATGGTTTTTAAACCACCGAAGATGATAATCCCAGAAGCTGCTACTAACGCAATACCCATCACATATTTAGGCACATCAAAGGCAACGTTAAATGCTGCAGCAATGGAGTTGGCTTGTACTGCATTAAAGACGAAACCAAATGCAAGGATAAGGCAAAGTGAGAACAACACCCCCATCCACTTACGTTTTAAACCTAGCTCCATATAATAAGCAGGGCCACCACGGAAGTTTCCGTCATCATCTTTTGTCTTATATAGCTGCGCTAAGCAACTTTCAGCAAAACTGGTCGCCATACCAATCAAGGCAATGAGCCACATCCATAATATAGCACCAGGACCGCCTAAATAGAGCGCAACGCCAACACCTGCCATATTACCGGTACCAACTCGTGCGGCGAGTGAAGTACAGAATGCTTGAAAAGAGGAGATACCATCTTCAGCACCTTCGCGGCTTTGCATCATTACCTTCACCATATATGGGAATTGAGTGAATTGAATAAAGCCAAGCCTAATGGTGAAGAATACACCTGCAGCTATTAAGAGGTAGATAAGTAGATGGCCCCATAAAAGACCACTTATCGAGTTTAAGATATCAGCCATGTATTTAGCCTTTTTCTAAGAACGAGTAAATAATGGGGCGGTAATCTACCACAAAGAACAGCAAAAGCCGAAATTCCTGGGGGTTATCCACAGAAAATGTGGATAAGTTGTTAGGATTCGGTGGGCTAAAAAGCATTTGAAAAATAAATAGAAAAAACCGAAAAAAAGGGTTGCACTTAAATCGGATCTCCCTATAATGCGCATCCACCGACACGGGGAGCAGCGCTGAAAAGCAATAAGCCAACGAGTTGGTAGTCGAGTAAAACTTAGCTTTGAAAACTTCTCAAGAAATTCAAAATTAAGTGTTGACAAAAAATTGGGAGTACTTAGAATGCACATCCCTCGAAACAACGAAGTGTTTCGAAACGTTCTTTAAAAATATGAAGCAATCATCTGTGTGGGCACTCGTACAGATTGAGTTCTAACAGCAGATTCTAGTTCGCTAGATGACGCAAACAAATTTAGAGTCTCAATTGAACTGAGTGACCAACAGAATAAACATAGTTTATTCAGCACAGTCAATTCGATACCGAAAGGTATCAAAATCAGAATTCAATGAGCGCGAAACTTAGGTTTCAAAAAA